>WRBM01000004.1 GCA_009784525.1 Erysipelotrichales bacterium
AAAAGATTTCCGTCTTTGGTGTATTTAGGTAAATGCATATAAATATTATAGCGAAAAGATAAGAGAAAGTCAAAAAAAAGAGAACCCGAAAGTATTAAGGGTTCTTTGAGGCGAATTTATTTCACTTTTGTTTCTTATCAAATATTTTTTATTTAAATTAGTAAAAATATTTTCTAAAAAAATGCTATAAAGCATGCAAAAACAATGTCATTTTATTGCTTTTTATCAAATTAAATGTTATAATTTTTTAATATTTAATCTTAGAAAGGTAAAATTGATGACACTAAAAGATTTTATAGTTGAAATTAGCAAACAATATTTAGTTGAGTCAGAAAAAGATTTTAAGCATAATAATTTGGCTCAATATATTCGTAATTTACCCAAGAAACTAGAATTAACTTTGTTTCAAAATAGCTACAATATTTTTTCATCCCCTGGCAAAGGAGGTTGGGCAAAAATTCCATGGTTTGGATTTTTTGACAATGATATTTCAGCTGGTGCTCAAAAAGGGTACTACATTGTTTATTTATTTACGAAAGATATGACAGGTATCTATATTTCTTTAAATCAAGGATGGACTTATTATCAAAAAAAATACCAAAAGCAGAATCCAAAAGAAAAAGTAGGGCAAGTATCAAGCTATTGGAAAAACGTGCTTATAAATATTCCTAAGGATTTTAGTGTAGATGAAATAATTTTATCTAATGACAAAGATGCTTTAGCAAAAGGGTACGAGCTTGGAAATATATGTAGTAAATACTACGAAATTAAATCTTTAACAGAAGAACATCAACTTGAATTTGATTTGCAAAAAATGGCTACATTATATAATGAATTGAAATGCAAATTATGTGCTGGAGACTATGAATTAACAAACAGTAGAATAATTTCAGAAAACATAAGTTTTTTAGAAAGAGAAGAATACAGGAATGAAACTCGATTCACTTTAAATAGAGAAAGCTTCAAAGATATTAAGTTTAATGAACATCAAGTTCCAAATATAGTGAAAATCAAGAAAGAAAGAAGCTTTACATCTATCAAGAAAGACTATGTCTCTGATAAAGCCATTGAAGTTGGATATCTAGGAGAATTAGCAATTTTAGAAATGGAGATCAAAAAGCTAAAAGAATCAAAGAATCCTTATATAAAGGAGCTGGCAAAAAAAGTTAGACATGCATCGGTAAAAGAAGGAGATGGTTGTGGATATGATATTTTATCATATAACTTTTCTGGCGAAGAAATATTTATTGAAGTAAAGACAACGGTGAAAGATGAAAATTCTAATTTTTATATAACTGCGAACGAATTAGAATTTTCGACTAAAAACAATAGTAACTATTTTTTATACAGAGTTTTTAACTTTGGAAAAAGCGATAAAAAAGTAGATTATTATGTTTTAAAAGGCAATCTAGAAAACTCCATTAATTTAGATGCCTCAATATATATTGCTTTTCCGAAAGCTAATAAAGAATACTAATATTTTATACATATAATTATTGTCGGACGATATCTTTTGAAAAAATGCAAATTTTGTGGTAAAATGTTGATTATATAATGCATTAAGTCATTTTACATAATGAGCAAAGGAGTATTTGATGCAAGAATTATTAAAAAAGTTTTGTCTATCTGAAAAACAAAATGGATTGCTTCTTATCGATACGCCAACTGGAACTGGAAAAACATATAACGCTGTTGACTTCATTTATAATAATTACAATAATTGTAAAGGTAAAATAATTTATGTAACCAATTTAAAGAAAAACCTGCCGATAAAGGATTTGAAAGATCATTTTCAGAAAAACAATCAATTAGATAAATATGAAAAAGACTTTTTGTTTCTTGATAATAACGTTGATAATTTAATTGATAACTTTCAAAAGATACAAGATAATATTCCAAATAATTTTTTTAAAGGCGGTATTTTTCAAAAAATCAAACAAAATGTTTCCATAATAAAAACAATTAAGAAAGACCTGAAAGAAAATAAAAATGTTGATAACTCTATAATTGGAATAGAGCATCTTCGTCTTATGATGCAACAGGCAAAAGAAGAATTAAAAGATAAATATGAAAAAGAATTTCGAAATATAATAGAACAAGTACTTCATTTTGATGATAATAAAAAGAAAAGGACTAAATCAGAAAAACTAAAATTAATAAAGAATCATCAGGAATTTAAATGGATTGGCGAGCTATATCCTTCTGTATATACAGATGAAAAAAAGATAATTTTCATGAGCATAGACAAATTACTTGTAAGAAATGCAACGTTAATAGAACCCTCATATCAGATACTTGATAATAAAAATCTCTTTAAAAATTCATGGCTTTTTATTGATGAATTTGACACTAGTAAAGATGTTATTTTAAGAAATATAATTAATGATTCGATTAAAACAAAAATGGGAATAATTGATATTTTTAGAGCTATTTATAACGGTTACAGTACAAATTTCTCGAAAACATTAACAGAAACATCGAATTATTTGAGTGAAAGAATCGCTAAAAATGAAAAGAAAATGCATACAGCTGACGAGTTATTAAGTGAATTTCTTTCACGTGCTAATGGAATAAATAAAAAATATAAGTTAATAAATTATCATAAACTTGAATTTATAAATAAAGACAAAGCTAATTTTTTATTTCAAGATCACAGATTTCATACTATTTTAAATGATCAAAATACCAATATATATATTGAAAATGACGAAGAAGGAAAAATAAATTGGATAAAAAACGAAGGTATAAGTGAAAGAAAATTGTTGGATGAAGAGAATATCTTTAATCTATTACATGAAATAAATTCATTTTTAACATACTTTCAACATGGCGTTAAATTTTTAGCAGACAATTATTTTAATTTAAAAAAAGAAAGAACGCAAGAAACAAATAATTTTAGCTATGAGGCTTCTATAAAAACAGTTTTATCAGAATTTGGAATTGAAGGAAAATTTTTGAATTATCTAGCAACTCAAATCATGAACAATCGTAAAAAAAGGGAATATAAAATAAATGACCTTAAAAATGAATTGGATATGTCTGTTTATGAAAAAGGTTTTCGATATTACCATTTTGTTGATAGTGATATTTTTGATACTCAATCAAGAATAAATTATTTGTCTTTTAATATTACACCAGAAAAGATAATTATTTACTTATCTAAGATTACAAAGTTAATTGGTATTTCGGCTAGTGGTACGCTGGAGACTGTAACTGGAAATTATGATATAAATTATATTAAAAGTAAAATCAGCACAGATTTTTATGATATCTTATCCGAAGACTTAGATGTTATAAATGAAGATGTGCAAAAAAAGTTAGGCAATTATGAAAACATTAATATAAAAATCAATCGTTGTGATATTACGGATGATAATTTTCTAGATAGGATTAAAGAAATCGGATTATCTATTGTTGACCAAAACTACATTATTGAGAGTATGGAAGCTTGGTCACTAATGAACTATGTTAAAAGTAGATATGTTAGATTATTCTATGCGATGAATCATTTTTTTGATAAAGATATTAAATCATATATTTTTATGACTAATGTTATCGCGAAACAGGAAGCAACATACAGTTTGAATTTTATTCAAAGTGTTTTCAAAAAATATAAAGCTCATTTTAATATTGAAGATGCATTCTGTTATTTTTTAGATGGATCTTTAGAAAAATTTGAAAATCAGAAAGAGAATATAAAGTTAAAATTAAAATTAGGCAAACGAGTCTTTTTAGTTTCTTCATACCAAACACTTGGTGCTGGACAAAATTTGCAATATGAATATGATACTGAATTTACTCAAATTGAAGAAATACATGAAAGTCAGTATGGTTTAGGAGAAAAAGATTTTGATGCAATTTTTCTTGATAAGCCAACTAATTTGTTTGTCAATCTGAAAAATACTTCCTCTGAGGAAGATTTGATAAAATTCATTTATCAAGTTAAATCTTTAGAGCAAGTAGGTTATTATAAACTATTAGAAGCTGAGCAAATTATTAAAACTGGATTTAAAATTGTTTATCATAACTCTGATAGAAAAATTCTTATCCCCAAATCTAAACATATTTCAATGCACTCTGCAAAAATTATACTTCAAGCAATTGGAAGAATTTGTCGTACAAAGAATAAAAATAGAGATATATTTATAACTTTTGACTGTAATTTGGAAAAGGAGCTGGCAAATGTAAAGGAAGAACTTTTACAAAAGCCATTAAATCAAGAGTTCAGAAAACTTTTAGAGGCATGTAACGGTGAAAATAATTCTTTAGATAATGGTTTATCAAATATAAATAATTCTAAAGCACAAAAATGCAATAAAATGATTTATGATATGATGAAATTTAGTTCGCCAAGTAATATTGTAAAATGGGAAGAACTACGAGAAATAGTTTTAAAATATCCTACAGATAATTTTGGAATTCATAATCAATACGATATTTATTGTGAGTTTGATAAACCAGTTACATCGTATTATTACTGCCGAACACCCAATTATGATATATCCACGGAATTTGGCGACATTAAAATAAACGAGCAATACACTAGCTTAGATAGGTTAATGGAAATTCCAGAAATTAAAAGTTTTTTTATTGCAAACGGATATGCTACAAAGTTTGAAGAATCTAAATATATGTTATTGCCTCCGCTCATTAAAAGAATCTACCTAGGTGCATTAGGGGAAGTTATTGGGGAATATCAAATTAATCGTATTATCAATAATTTCGGAAAAAAATTAGAAAGAATTACGAACATTGATTATTATGAGAAGTTTGATTTTACTATAGATAATAAAGTTTTTATAGACTTTAAACATTGGTCAGGTGCATTTGATAAAGATAGAGAAACAGAAATAACAAAAGTTTCAAATAAATTGAACGATTGTAAGGGTGAAAAAGCAATAATAATTAACATCTTAAAACCTAAAAATTTTGAGCCTATGAAACATATAAGCAAAGATAATCGTATTACAATTATACCTTATTTATATGATTTGGACGAAAAAAAATGGAGTCCTTATATCGTGGGGATTCTTAAGGATGCTCTTGGTATATAAGATAACAATATAATCTTATTTTAGACTTAAAGTTTTTTTAATTTTCCAAATTAGTGGTATAATAATATTAAAATAGTTAAAACATTTCAAAAACCTTGGAGGGTTTAAAGTGAAACTAAAGGATCTTAATAGCTTAGAAAAAAAACTGATAAAAAAATATAGCCCTAAAAAAGAAAATGAGATAAACTTGCTTGCTGAAGATTTCAGAGATGGCAGATTAACTATGAATGGTTATATACGCCTTAAACAACAATGTGAATATATTCCATATAGGGAAGAAGTGGAAATTAAGATTCCCAAGGATTATGAAGCTTATTTTAAAGATCGTTTAGAATATCTTGGCTCAGCAGAGTTAATGCATATTAAAAATGAAATCAGAGATACAAGAAAACTAGCAGTTATCTTTTTTCTGGTCGGAACTATTTTCTTTATGTTTGGAATGGTATTTGAACTTTATAACGTAGCTGTAATAAAAGACTTAATAATTATTATCAGTTGGGTTTTTGTTTGGGTAGCTGTTGAAAAGTGGTTTTTTGATCAAAAGGATCAAAGCGAAAACAGACGGAATATCCTAAGGATTATTTATTCTAAAGTAACAACCAACGAATGACTAAATCAAATCTAGTAAGTTATGTAAATGATTAGCTAGATTTTTTTACTTTTGGATTCTCACGCTTCTAGGATGAAAACTAAAAAAAATCTTGAAAGCAGTTTTCTCGCTAAAAAGTCTTTCATTTTTTCCTATTATTTGATATAATATTTCAAAAGAGGCGAGAATCAATGAAAAACGGATTAGCAGTTCCATTTATAAAATGGGTTGGTGGAAAAAGACAATTATTAAATGAAATAAGCTTATACATTCCCAAAAAAATTAACACATATTTTGAGCCATTCGTTGGTGGTGGTGCCGTTTTATTTCATATTCAGCCTGAAAAAGCTTTAATAAATGATTTTAATTCAGATCTTATAACTACATACAAGATTATTAGGAATAATCCTTTTGAGTTGCTAGAGTCATTAAAAAAACATCAAAATACAAGCGAATATTTTTATAACATAAGAGATAAAGATCGCGATTCTAAGGAATATCGCAATATTAGTGATATCGAACGCGCTTCACGGCTAATTTATTTAAATAAAACATGTTATAACGGTTTATTCAGAGTAAATAGTTCGGGACAATTTAATACACCGTTTGGTAGTTATAAAAATCCAAATATTGTTAATGAGCCAACTATAAAAGCGGTTAGCCAATATTTAAATAATAGTAAAGTTGAAATAATTACTGGTGATTTTGAAAAAGCGGTAAACGATGCTAAAGAAGGAGACTTCGTGTATTTTGATCCGCCGTATGATCCTGTAACTGATACGGCTAATTTTACTGGTTATACTGAATGTGGTTTCGGAAGAACTGAGCAAGAACGCCTAAAGGGATTATGTGATGAATTAAATATAAAAGGCGTGAAATTTTTACTTTCCAATTCATCCACAGAATATATCAGATCTTTATATAAGGATTATGAGCAAGTGATTGTCAAAGCTAAACGTTCATTAAATGCAAACGGCAAAGGGCGCGGAGAAGTAGATGAATTATTAATAAGGAATTATAAATAATGGCTACACAATTAGATAGAAGTTGGAATCAACTATTTGAAAAGTATAGAATTTTGGAAGCCATCGAAAGCAATGGTAATTTTATTATATCTGCGGATCAGATTAGAGAATTTAGAGAACCGAGATTAATGACAAAATTTGATCATAAAGAAAGTTTGCCCAAAATTTTTGCGGATAATGAGTTGTCAATATTACCAATTTCAAGAAATAAATATTTAATTTCTAATCATAAAATATTTAACGAATTAAAGGAGCCAAACAATATTATTGAAAAAATTCCCTTTCCAACAAATATACAAAGTATTATACCCGAACAAATAAACAGTGAAACTATCGCATTAAATTGTTCTTATTTAAGTGGGATGTTAACGGATTTTTTAGAAGATGAAGAAATCTATCCGACTGTAAGTGGAAGGATGAGTTCAAAAAAATTTAAATTTGAAGTTCTTAATACAAAAACTAATTTAATTGATAATATTGATGTTGAGAATTCACAAATTGAAATCGATGGAGCTTATGAGGGCGTAAGCTATTTGAGTTTAATTGAGGCAAAAAGAGAAATTGCTTCTGATTTTTTGATAAGGCAATTATATTATCCATATCGTCTTTGGTCAGAAAAAGTAACGAAAAAAATAAAACTTATTTATCTTATTTATAGTAATGACATTTTTAGTTTTTTCGAATATCAATTTCAAGATAAAAATAATTATAATAGTTTAGTTCTTATAAAGCAAAAAAATTATTCTTTTGAAGATACAACAATTACTATAAAAGATATTGAAGATATCCTTTATAGTGTTAAGACAATTGAAGAACCAGAAGTTCCTTTTCCGCAAGCTGATTCAATTAAAAGAGTAATAAATCTATGTGAATTACTTGACGATAAAGAGATGACAAGAAGTGAAATCGTTGAAGAATATCAATTTCATTCTCGTCAGGCAGAATACTATGCTAATGCTGGAAAATATCTAAGTATTTTTGAAAAAGGCAATAGTCTTGTTAAACTAACAGATTTAGGTAAAAGTATAATGAAGAAAAAATATGTTAACAGGCAATTAGGTTTAGTTAAACAAATGCTAGAGCATAAAATTTTCAATACGATTTTACGATTAACATTTGAAAGAGGAAAGGTTCTTGATATAAAAGAAATTGCATTTGAAATGAAAAAAGCCGGTTTATACGGAATAAACTCTGATAGTACCTTTGAACGAAGGGCGCAGACAGTAAAAAAATGGGTAGACTGGATCACAGGACTAATTGAAGAATAAAAAGTAAAAATCAGTTTCCGAACTAAATATTTATTAGGAGAATGATTTTTTTGATTTATAATGAAGATTGCATTAAGCAAATGAAAGCAATAATGGAAGAAAGTATTGATATGATTTATGCTGATCCGCCTTATTTTTTATCTAATGGAGGTAAAACAATTAAAAGTGGTAAAATAACATTAGTAAACAAGGGTGAATGGGATAGAAAAGAAAATTACTGCGACATCAATATTTTTACCGAAGAATGGCTTAGTGAGTGTTATCGTATATTGAAAAAAAATGGCACAATTTGGATTTCTGGAACAAAGCATAATCTATTTTGCGTTGAAAATATTTTGCAGAAATTAAAATTTAAAATAATTAATATAATTATTTGGGAGAAAACAGATCCGCCTGATCTAATTTACAAAAATAAATTTAAATTTTCTTACGAATTTATAATTTGGGCCAAAAAAGGAAACAACTATATTTTTAATTATACAAAAATGTTTAATGTAAATAACAAAGAACATTCTGATGTTTGGAAATTGCCCGCGGTCAACATGAGTGAAAAAACATTTGGTTATCACCCAACACAAAAACCAGAGATTTTATTGATGCGCATTGTTTTGGCATGTACAAAAGAAGGAAATTTAATATTGGATCCTTTTATGGGAAGTGGAACGACATGTGTTGTTGCGAAAAAACTAGGAAGAAGATTTATTGGAATTGAAAAAGAGGAAAAGTATTATAATATAGCCTTGAACCGTTTAAATGGAATAAATTAATGAGCTATATTAAAAATATTCGAGCATTAAACTTACACTAATCAATTTTAGTAATTATTTTTGAATTTGCGAATATCTTACTATCTCCCCAACAGCTTAATCATGTTTTTACTCTTAAAATATCTCAAAAAACGACTCTTTTTGAAAATCTTACTACGTAAAGAAAAAAAATGAAAAAAGTTGTTGACAAGTAAAATTTTAGTGATATAATATTTACCAAGTAACAGAAAAAAAGTCCATAATCGAAGAAAAAGAATAGTAACTGGTGATATGTTCTAAGCGAGTCGGGTTTGGTGTAAGCCGATAATAATAAACTAGTGAAGCGTGCTTTGGAGATTCTTTTGGAAGTGAGTACAAAAGACGTTATAGTCGCGTTAAGACATTTGAGGTGGTAAATCCTTTTTTGGATTTACAATCAGAGTGGTACCGCGGGTTAATACGTCTCTGTCTATATTTAGGCAGAGACTTTTTTGTTATTTAAATTAAAAAATTAAAGGAGAAAATAAAATGAAAAAATTATTAGGGGTTTGTATTATTGCATTATTCGCATTCACACTTACAGCCTGTGGAGGCATCCAGAAATTCAGAACACCAGGATATTTAACTGTTGGTATTTCACCAGATTATCCGCCATATCAGTTTTTTTACGCTGATGGCACAACAATCGTTGGTTCTGATGTTGATTTTGCTAACTATTTAGCGGACAAATTAGGAGTAGAATTAAGATTAGTTCCAATGGAATTTGGTGCTATTCTTACGCAGCTTCAACTAGGAAGAATTGATATCGGTATTTCGGCTTTTACTTATGAATCAGAAAGAGCAGTAAACTTCCATTTAACAAATAGTTATTTTAATGATGGTGAAGGTTCACAAGGAATTTTAGTTCACAGATCAAATTTAGAAACACATGGAACTTTTGAACTACTAAATAATAGTAATGTAACTGTCGCTGCTCAACATGGTTCAGTACAACATGCCTTAGTTTCTGAGCATCTTCCTCAGGCAAGACTACAAACAATTTCGGCAGTTGATTTAGCTGTACCTCTATTAATAAACGGTAATGTGCAAGCGATTGCTGTTGCGGAAGTAGTAGCGCGTCAAATTATGAATGCTCATGAAGATCTTATTTTTATTGAAGATACATTCTATAGCCCATATTCAGGTTTACTTGCGGTTATTAACCGGAATAATCAGGAATTATTTGATGCTGTCCAAGCGATAATTGCTGATTTTGATCAAGACTTATATGCAAAATGGCTTGAAGCGGCTCAGGAATTACATGACTCATTAGGGTTGAATTAATCTTGAACTTTATTCAGAATATAATATCGCTTATCTCACAGTATTGGCCACTCCTTTTAAGAGGAGCTGGCTATACTTTGTTATTATCAGCGATTACCGTTTTGGGCGGAACTTTCTTTGGAACTTTAATAACTTTACCAAGATTAAGAAAATCATGGTATAAAAAGATTTTTGATGGTTATGTTGAGATTGTCCGTGGTATTCCCTTATTAGTTCAGCTTTTCGCGATAATGATTCTTTTACCACCAGAATGGAATGTTTTATTAAGCGTAGCTGTAGCCTTAACTGTTAATAGTACAGCTTATATAAGTGAACTGATGCGAGCTGGGATTCAGGCTGTTGACAACGGTCAATATGAGGCAGCACGAACTTTAGGTTTAAGTCATCATCAAACAATGTTTAAAGTTATTTTACCACAAGCTGTTAAAAATGTTTTACCAGCATTGGGTAATGAATTTATTATGGTTATCAAAGAAACATCATTGGCTTCCGTATTTTTTGTTGGTGATTTAATGACCCAGCAACAAAACATTATGAGTTGGACGTTTTTAGCCGTTGAAAGTTATATTATTATTGCGATTATGTATTTAATCTTAACGTTCTCGCTTTCCAAATTAATCCGTTTTATTGAAAAGAGGCTGAACAAATGAAGATAATTGAAGTTTTTGACCTGACTAAGAAATTTCAGGAAGTATCAGTGCTAAACGGAATTACAGAATCAATCGAAAAAGGTGAAGTAGTTTCGATTATCGGTCCTTCAGGTAGCGGAAAATCAACTTTCTTACGTTGTCTGAATTTATTAGAGATGCCAACGACAGGAGAAATATTCTTTAATGGCAATCCGATTACCGATCTGAAAAATAGAAGTCTGGACCAAATTAGAATGCAAATGGGTATGGTCTTCCAACAATTCAATGTGTTTCCGCATTTAACATCTTTACAAAATATTACTTTAGCGCTTAAAAATGTATTATACATGACTGATAATGAAGCCAAAGATATAGCTTATAAATTATTAGAGCGAGTTGGACTTTCCGAAAAAGCTGATGTTTCGCCGAAAAAACTTTCTGGGGGACAAAAACAAAGACTAGCGATTGTCAGAGCTTTAGCAATGAATCCTGAGGTTATGCTTTTTGATGAGCCGACAAGTGCCCTTGACCCGGAAATGGTCAAAGAAGTACTTGAGGTTATCCGTAGTTTGGTTAAGCAAGGTATGACGATTGTGATTGTTACTCATGAGATGAATTTTGCTAAAGAAATCAGTAACCGGGTTTTATTTATGGATGAAGGACGAATTTATGAATCAGGAACTCCTGATGAAATTTTTAATCATCCAAAAGGTGAACGAACAAAAGAATTCTTAAGCAAAGTTTTATAAATAAAATTAATCAGGTATGTGCCTGATTTTTTTGTTAAAAAATTTATTTTGTGATAAAATATTTATAACATAAATAAAATAAGGAGAAATACAAAATGAAACTACTATTAGTTATCGATTATCAAAAAGACTTTGTGGATGGCTCTTTAGGCTTCAAAGGCGCAGAAACTTTAGAAGAAGGGATCTATAGCCTTGTTAAAGAGTATCAGAAAAACAAAGATCAGGTATTATTTACTTTTGATACTCATTCAAAGGACTATCTTAAAACTAGTGAAGGAAAATATCTTCCGGTTGAACATTGTTTAAAAGGCACACCTGGTTGGGAACTTTACGGAAAACTAAAAGAATTTCAGGCAGATGCTTTAAAAATTGAAAAACCAACATTTGGTTCTTTAGAATTAATTGATTATTTAAAAAATAATAACTTTGAAGAAATTAAATTAGTTGGTCTTGTTTCTAATATTTGTATTTTAGCTAATGCGGTTATCTGTAAAACTGCGCAACCAGAAACAAAAGTAATCGTTGATGCTTCCTTAACTAAAAGCTTTGATGATGATTTAAATAAGAAAACTTTTGATGTCCTTAAAGGCCTGCAAGTTGAAGTGATTAATAATGGCTAAAGAAAGACTCGCTTTATTAGCTGACTTTTACGAATTCACAATGATGAATGGCTATTTTAAAAGCGGAAAGAAAGACGTTATCTGTTATTATGACGTCTTTTTTCGCAATATTCCTGACCGTGGTGGTTTTGCGCTTTTTTGTGGCTTGGAGTCAATTATTAAATATATTCAGGAATTAAAGTTCACAAGCGAAGAAATTGACTACTTAAGGAAAACAGAAAAGTTTTCTGAAGAGTTTTTAGATTACCTAAAAGCTTTTCGTTTTACCGGAGATATTTATTCGGTAGCGGAAGGCACACCAATTTTTCCTAACGAACCAATTATGACTATTCGGGCTAAAGCTTTAGAAGCACAATTAATTGAAACATTTATTTTGTTATCGGTTAATCATCAGTCTTTAATCTGTACTAAAGCCAATCGGATTTTCAGATCAGCTGATAATAGAGCTGTCACTGAATTTGGCGCCAGAAGAGCGCATGGCCCTAGTGCGGCTGTTTTAGGAGCGAGAGCGGCTTATATTGGTGGTTTTCACGCGACATCTAATACTAGTGCGGCGATGCTTTATAATATCCCTTTAAGCGGCACAATGGCCCATTCCTGGATTCAGATGTTTAATTGTGAAATTGAGGCTTTTAGCGAATATTTAAGAGTTTATCCGGATAACGCTATTTTGTTAATTGATACTTATAATACTTTAAAGTCTGGGGTTGTTAATGCGGTAAAAGCTTTTAATAGTATTTTGAAACCATTAGGAAAAAGACCATTTGCGGTTAGAATCGATTCAGGAGATATTACTTATCTTTCGAAGAAAGTCAGGCATTATCTTGATACGCATGGCTATAAAGATTGTAAAATTATTGCGACTAACTCTTTAGATGAATATACAATCGATAGCTTAATCAGACAAGGTGCTGAAATCGATGTTTTTGGGGTTGGCGAAAAGCTGATTACTGCGAAAAGTGATTCTGTCTTTGGTGGCGTTTATAAATTAGTAGCTGTCGAAGAAAAAGATGCGATTATTCCTAAAATTAAGATAAGTGAAAATGTTGAAAAAATTACAACGCCCCATTTTAAAAAACTTTATCGCCTGTTTTCTAAAGAAGACGGTAAGCCGTTAGCTGATTTATTATGTACTTATGATGAAACAATTGATGACAGTAAACCTTTAGAAATCTTTGATCCAATCAGCACCTGGAAAAGGCAGACTTTAACTAACTTTTATGCCAAAGAACTATTAATGCCAATCTTTAAAAAAGGGAAACTGGTATATCAGTCGCCTACTATCGATCATATCCGGGAAATGACGATTCAAAATGTTGAGTCACTTTGGGATGAAATGAAACGTTTTGATCAACCTCATCGCTATTATGTTGATTTATCACAAAGATTGTGGGACGTTAAAAATAACTTACTTAATAAAGCAAAGTAAATTTTTTAATAAAAAAACAATAAATCCACTAATCGTAGAGTTGTTTCTCTAACTGATTCGTGTATTTTATTCTCTGCCGCCTGTAGAATAATTGTGGAGGAGAGATTTTATGGAAAAACAAACTATGGGAAAATTCATCGCTACTTTAAGAAAAGCTAATGGCATGACACAGGCACAATTAGCTGATAAATTAATGGTTTCTAATCGTACTGTCAGTAAATGGGAAACGGATGAAGGTTTTCCTGATATATCAATGATTCCCATTTTAGCAGAAATATTTGAAGTTTCAACAGATGAAATCTTAAAAGGAGCCAGAATTCCTAAGAATGTTACGGAAACGAAAAAAACTGATAAACAAATTGAGAGACTTATCAATAAAACATTACTAAACTTCAGATACAATATGTTGTTTGCGGTTTTGATGAATATTTGTGGTTGGCTTTTATTTAGTGTGCCAATTGTTTTGGACGCAAGGGGTTTAAAAGCTTCTTTGGCAATAACGATAATTGGTTATATTGCGGTTATATTTTTAAATGCTTTGGGCGTATTATTAATGTTCTTTTTTTCCAGTCGCGCCAAATATGCTTTATCTGGCTTTGATAGAAACAGGCAGATTTTAAAGTCAGAGAAAGTAATTGGTGACTGGCAGTTTTTAATTACCACAATTGCCCTACTTAGCTTTATTATTTATTGGCTTTATCAGCTTGCGGAAACTAACAACTTCTTATATTATCTGACAGGCACAGCTTTCAGTAAGCCACTACGGGTTTCATATTTTTTGCTTATTGCTTTATCGATTGGATTATTTGTGTATATTTTGAAACTTAATTTTCAAACAAAGAAATATTATGTCAGGAAAGATAATATGAATAAAAGTAAAATATGGATTAGACATTGTATTTTTTTCGGAATTATGGTGTTGGTTTTAGTGTGGGGAATTCTGGCAAATTTTACCTTGTTGGCGATATTTTTATTTATTCTTACAACCGGACTTTATTTATTTAACCTTAAATTAATAAAAGAAAAGTATTATATTAAAAGAATATAGGAAGTGATTTTATGTGTCAATTAAATCTTTTTTTAGTTTCAAAATCACTTGATAAGGATTTATTAGACAAAATAATCAAGGACTCTGAAATACCTTATATCGAAGTGCTTAATGACTATCTTATTAAAGGTAATTATCATTTACTTTCTTTTAATGCTAAAGACAGTGGTTGTACTTGTGATAGTATCATCTCTAAGTTAATAAATACCCCTTATAGCAGTTTTGAAGAGTATAAAGTTTTAAGTATTAAGGAACAGGCCAAAAAATTGGAAAAAATTGCCGATTATATGTTGGAGACTGATTATCAAGAAAGACTAGCGGTTTTTAATGAAGAAATGGAAGAAAAAATTAAGGCAATGGACATTCTTAGTAATTGGATTAGTGAAAAAGAAAGAGAACTTACTGAGGAGATAATGTTAAGAACAGATATTTCCGATACTAAAAAATCAAACTTAATGTTTGAAACAGTTTATCCACAAATTAATGAGCTGATTGAAGCTAATGAAAAGAAGCCTGAAGTTATTGAAGCTAGAAAGAGCTATGCTAAGTTTATTGCGGATAATCAAATGATGTGGGATAGTGCTGGTTATACTTTAGAAGAAGTTGAGGATCAGGTCTTTGAGACTGAACCATTGACTTTAAGTAAAGCAATAGAATTAAGTGGTTACCAACCCAGTGATAATCATGAAAATGAACTTTATCAGGATTCACCAACTATCACAATACCCAGCAACAATATCTTTAAGGCCATAAAAGCTAATCAAGAAGTTGATTTTTCTGAATACAATCTTGAATTTGCAAGAATAAAAGCTTTTCTGACAACTTTCCTAGATTACCTTGATGAAATTAAGATTATTTCCTTTTACTGGGATGGAGACACTGAGATAAAAGACGAAAAAATGATAAGCCTAAAAGAACTTAGCATTGATGATTTATTATTTTTGCCAAGTGCTACAAAATTAACTATTAGGAAAAAGTAAGTCAGAAAAGACAAGACATCTTGCGTTGGGATGTCTTGTTTTATATAAATCTAAAATTATTTTTAAAAGTTAATTAAAAAAGAGAGATAAAAAAATGATATAATATTTATGCTTTAAAGTAGAGGAATGATGATTAGATGAATAAATTTAGCGAAGAAATTCTTAAATATCTTGAGGAAAAAAACTACCGGACGCTGAAAAATTTTTTGATGAATATTGATGATGTCTTAATTTTTGATTTAATTAGAGAACTTGAAGAAAAAGATCAGGCCATTATCTTTAGATTACTAAATAAAGAAAAGGCGCTTTTCATTTTTGAACAGCTTAATACTACAGATCAACAAGCCCTAATCAAATCTTTAACTGAAAGAAGGATTATTGAGCTATTAGAAGAACTTGCGCCCGATGATCGGGTTAGATTATTGGAAGAGTTACCAGCTAAAGTTGCTAATCGTTTAATCAGTAATCTTTCGGCTGAAGAAAGAGCAGCTACTAATATTTTGTTAGGTTATGAAGTGGAAACAGCTGGTCGCAAAATGACGACAGAATATATAACTTTAAAAAAGCAAATGACGGTCGCAGAAAGTATTAAGCGCATTAGAAAAAAGGCGAATGATGTAGAAACTATTTATACTATTTATGTTACTAATGCTTCCAGGGAATTGCAAGGGGTTTTATCTTTAAAAGATCTGATTCTGGCAGAAGCTAGTGATATTATCACTGATATAATGCAAAAAAATGTTGTTAGTGTCGCAACTGATACCGATCAAGAGGTAGTAGCTAGAACTTTAAAGGAATATAATTTATTAGCTGTTCCGGTTGTTGATAAGGAAAACAGACTTGTCGGAATTATTACTGTTGATGATGCGATGGATATTCTTGATGAAGAAGCTACAGATGATATTTTAGACAGTGCCGGTATCAGTGATTTACATATATCTGAAACCACGCGTTCAGAAGCACTTGTTTTTGGTTCACTTCCGCAAATTTGGCGTTTGCGCTTGCCCTTTTTGATAATCACTACATTTGGTGGTCTATTTGCGGGATTAGCGCTTGAGGTTTTTGAAGATGCTTTAGAAACAGTAACAGCCTTAATCTTTTTCATTCCCGTTATTATGGCAATGGGTGGCAATGTCGGCACGCAAAGTTCAACTGTATTTACTAGAGGTTTTTTATTAGGACATATTAAAGTTAAAGACATTTGGCGGAGCATTTTTAAAGAAACAATTGTCGGTTTATCGATTGGGGTTGTTATTGGTATTCTAACAGGAGTTATCGCTTTATTTTGGCAAGGTTTAGGTGATAATTGGGAGTTTGCCGTTAGGATTGCACTAGTAGTTGGCTTGACTTTAGTTATTGTTTCTATGATCGCAGCTACATTAGGTTTTTTAATTCCTTATATCTTGATTAAATTTAAGGCAGATCAGGCTTCAGGCACAGGACCAATTATTACATCTTTAAAAGATATCATTGCGATTATCGTTTATTTCTTATTAGCGATGTGGCTAATTTTATAATATAATCGTTAAAGAAATTGTCAGAGATAATCTGGCATTTTTTTTCTGCGCAAATAACAGTTTCTGGCCAATATGCATTTCAGATTAAATGATGCTAAAATTTTTCTTGCAAAACGCTGTATTGTATGATACAATGTATAACGTAATATATTGCATGGCGCGATAAGCATGGAGGAAAAATGAAAAGAATAACAATAATGATTTTACTTGCTTTTTTTACTTATTTAAATATTAACGCATCAAGTTTAGAAGTGGATTCGACACTTACAAGAATTGATAATCTTTTAGAAAGAACGGCAAATCGCCAGGGAGTGCCTGGAATTTCCGTTGCGATAACTGGTTATGCTCCTGAAACAATCTTTTCATCGTATGGTGTAACAAGAAGGGGCGAAGAAATTTTAGTTGATGAAGAAACTTTTTTCGGCTTGGGATCTTTAAGCAAAGCTTTTTCAGCTTTGAGTATTTTATATTTAGATCGGAATGAAGAGTTTGATTTTAAAATCGAAGATCCGATTCAAAAGCATTTGCCTTGGCTGAATTTTTATCATCAGGATGCAGATTTTAAGATGGAAGAGCTGACGATAGCTAATTTTATTTATCATACAAGTGGGCTTGTTAACGCTGTTCACTCTTTGCAGTTACCACCAAGTGAAGGTTTGGATGCGGCCCAAAGAATTATTGAAAGCCTCAATGATTCCCGACTGGAATTTCGTCCGGGAACTAAATATGATTACGCTTCATCTAATTATATTATTCTTGGTTTGGTCATTCAAAATGTTACTGGCCTTTCTTTTGAAGAATTTACAACAACTAGAATTCTTCAGCCTTTAAACTTAAATAATACTTTTATGTTTCAAAGTGAAGCAGAAACAGTCGGGGTTATGGCATCAGCTCATAAACCGATTTGGTTTGCGTCCAGGCCCTTTAATCCGCCAACATTTAGAGCTCATACGCCAACTGGTTTTATTATCTCTAATGCCAGTGATATGATGAATTGGCTAAAGCTAAATTTAAACCCAGATAGTGCGCCAGCGCCATTTGATGAATTAATTGAAAGGGCATTAGAAGCCAATCTAACCGTAGACGCTTGGCAAGGATACCATTACGCAGCTGGTTGGCTTGTGGGAGTGGAAACAAGTACTATAAGACATCAAGGAGAAAGTCCGGGTTTTGCCTCAGAAGTAGTAATGCTTCCTGATAGTGGTATCGGAGTTGTAGTACTAATGAATTCTATTGCTGGTGATACAGCTAATCTGATAGCGAACATTCTGTTAATTTTAGATGGTCAGGAAGTAGATACTATTAGTATCGGTAATATTGATTTCATCTTATTTGATATGGTTTTTTCAATTATCAGTATACTAGCCATTTTGGTAAGCATTATTTTGATTTTTTTAATTATCAGGAAAATTTTGAAGATTAAAAGAAGAGCTGCCATTGACAAAAAATTAAAGATGAAAAATTATGTTAATCTACTATTAGCAGCATTATTTTTTATGAGTTTTTTGATACTGGCTACCTTATTTCCGTCATTTTTTGGAGTGGGAACATGGGAGATTGTTAATATTTGGATGTCTTACTCAGTTTTTATGGGTTTTGTTTTAATAATAATAACATGCTTTATTTGGGTAGTATTAGCACTACTGGGAGTTATCTTGGACAACCCTAAAATAAAGGTTTAATAAATGATTTTGAAAAGAAATGAAAGTATGAATGCGTGCACGAAAAAGGGCATTGCTTAAAGAAACCAACGCACTTTACACATAAATCCGTGGAATTGTGTGATTATTTACACATAAATCCGTGGAATTGTGTGATTTGCAATTGACGCCGATATATATATGGTATATAATATATTTGAGGTGTTATTATGATGGAGCGTTTTATTCTTGAAGACTTAAAGAAATGGAAAGAATCAAAGGGCAGAAAGCCGTTAATTCTGCGTGGTGCGAGACAGGTCGGTAAAACATGGATTCTAAAAGAATTTGGTAAGCGCTATTACGATAATTGCGCTTACTTTAATTTTGATGAAAGTGTCGAATATAAACAATTTTTTGAAACGACAAAAAATGTTGAGCGGATTCTCCAAAATCTTACGATGGCAAGCGGACAAAAGATAAACGGTGATAAGACACTGATATTCTTTGATGAAATACAAGAATGCCCAAATGCACTTAATACTTTAAAATATTTTTGTGAGACCGCCCCGCAATACCATGTTGTCTGTGCGGGTTCGCTTCTTGGCATAGCCTTATCTAAACCTGTTGGATTCCCTGTTGGCAAGACAGACTTTATCGATATGTATCCAATGACTTTCAGCGAGTTTTTGGTTGCTTTGGGTGAAAAGAATTATGTTGAATATATGCGCTCAATTTCAAGTATAGAAAACATTCCCGATGCGTTTTTTAACCCTTTAGCTGAAAAACTTAAAATGTATTTCATAACGGGCGGGATGCCGGAAGTTGTGTATAATTGGGTAAATAACAGAGATGTCGAGGCGATTCAGCGGACTTTGTCTAATATAGCCTTGGCATATGAGCATGACTTCGGTAAACATCCGAATGTAAATACGACGCCAAAGATTTCGCTTGTATGGAAAACCATACCTTCGCAACTTGCCAAAGAGAACAAAAAATTCTTATACAATTCAATTAAAGAAGGCGCGCGGGCAAGAGAATATGAAGATGCTTTACAATGGCTCGTCAATGCAGGCATAGTTCGTAAGATTTATCGATGCAATAAGCCGCACTTGCCACTTTCTCAATATGACGATATAGGGGCGTTTAAGATATTATTAGGCGATGTAGGGCTACTTAGAAGGATATCTTTTCTTTCTCCGAGCGCGGTTGCCGAGGGAAACAGATTGTTTGTTGAGTTCAAAGGCGCACTTACGGAAAACTATATTCTTCAGGCGATTGAACAGCAGTTTGAAGTGTTACCGAGGTATTGGGCGATGGATAAGCCGCGTTATGAGGTTGACTTTTTAATTCAGCGCGAGGATGATATCATACCGATTGAAGTAAAGGCAGATGTTAATATCGACAGTAAAAGTTTAAAAAAATATGCCGAGCTTTATCCTAATAATGCAAAAATCCGAGTGCGCTTTTCCATGCGTAATTTGCACCTTGACGGCGATGTTCTCAATATTCCATTATTCATGGCGGACTATGCTGACAAGCTAATCGCACTGGGACTTAAAGGTATGAAAGAAGGGTAACTGGATTTATTAACATCTAGTAATCTTCTATTATTTGCGCAACAAACCATCCAAAAAAAGAAAGCAAAATCCTTTAAGATTTCGCTTTAGCTAATCGGTTTTACACCATTCAATTTTTATTTCAATACCATCGATATAATATTTTCCATCTTCGGCTTGTTTAGCAACTCGGCCATCGATATTATTATAGGGATCATAGTCAAAATCCTCATTTACTTGATGCTTAAGAAATAGATCTTCTTTAAGTTTTTCGATCATAAATTTAGGCTCTAACAATTCATTCATTAATTCAACTCCTTTATCTGGTTTTGCACCAATCTAACTTTATTTCAATACCATCGATAAAATATTTACCATCTTTATTGGGTTGGGCAATCATGCCATTTAATCTTTCATAAATTTCAAAATTCTTATCAGGCATAATCTGACTATTGATATACATATCATCTTTAAATTTATTATAATCAAATATGTAGCTAATAACTTTACTCATAATAATGCTCCTTTAGCTTATTATGAGTAAACAGAAGTGAAATATTATAATTTTTGTAAAATTTCATAAAAAAAGAAGGCTATGTGCCTTCAATTTCTAAATATACAATTTCTAAAGGATTAAAGATTCTTGGAAAATAAACAGTATTAGCTAAACCACGACTGATAATATGAGTTGTATCACCAAACTCATAAAGACCACCCGCAAGCTTAGGAAATACGCCTTGACCATGGATAAAAAAACCATTTGCGAGCCTGGGGATAATTATCTGACCGCCATGAGTATGCCCGGAAAGAATTAAATCAAAGCCAAGGTCTAGATATTCTTTGGCTAATTCCGGTCTATGAATTAAAAATATTTTATAGAGCCCTGATTCTTTAGCCGATTTGAGATTAGTTTCTGTCGGCTTTATGGTTTTATCTAAAGAGCGGGGATCATCTAAACCGCAAAGCAAGATATTATATTTTTCTAAAATAATATTATCTTCAATTATAATGATATTATTTTTTTTCAGAAGTTCAACCATTTGCGGGTAGTCAGGCGCAATTTTTTCATGATTGCCGCTAACATAATAAACAGGCGCTAATTTTTGAAGCTCATCTAAAAAACGATCAGTCGCTTCCAAAGGTTTTTTATCATCAAAGATATCACCGCCAAGAATAATTAAATTCGGTTCGAGGGGAATTACTTGTTCTAAGACATCCTGATATTTAAGGCCAAAACCAAAGCTATGAGTATCCGCAAGCAGAACAAGTTTTAATTTTTGATTTTCTTTAAATTTTTTGGTTTTTAACTGATAAGTTCTGGTAATTAAGGAATCGTCAATCGCAATTAAGATAAGATATAATAGAACTAACATAAAAGTTGTGAATAAAATAATTTGCAGTATCATTAAAAGCTCCTTGTCATATAGAATATTTTAGCCTTATAAAATTAATATTTTGGCAAAAACTAAAGATTAGTCTTAATTATTATACCTAAAGAAACAAAAAAATACAAATAAATTATCGTTTTAATGGATTTAATATCTGCTTTAAGATATAATCTTAGCTTGGGAGTGATATATGTGTCTCTTTTAAAAATAACTAATTTAAAGGCCTCAGTAACTGACGCACAAATTCTGAAAGGTATTGACCTAAATATTAATAAAGGTGAAGTCCATGCGATTATGGGTCCAAACGGAACCGGAAAATCGACGCTATCAGGTGTCATTATGGGTCATCCAAAATATTCGATTACAGAAGGCGATATTCTTTTTGAAGGCGAGTCAATTTTACCATTAAGAACCGATGAAAGAGCTAGGAAAAGAATTTTTCTTGCTTATCAACAACCTATGGAAATTGAAGGTGTCACAAATAGTGACTTTATCCGCAAAAGCCAAAAAGCGGTGTTAGGCGAAGACATTAACCTTTTTCGATTTATCAAAGAATATGAAAAAGGTATCGAAGAGCTTAAAATGCGGCCTGATTTAGCTAATCGCTATGTTAATGAAGGTTTTTCTGGCGGCGAAAAGAAACGTAATGAAGTATTACAAATGAAAATGCTCAAACCAAAATTAGCGATTTTAGATGAAATTGATTCAGGACTTGACGTTGATGCCTTAAAGATTGTCAGCGAAAATGTTAATCAATTAAAGGAAACAGGAATGTCGATGATTCTAATTACACATTATCAAAGGCTTTTGGATTATATCAAACCGGATTTCGTGCATATTATGATTAATGGAAGAATCGTTAAATCAGGAAAAGCAGATTTAATAACTAAAATCGATCAGGAAGGTTATGATTGGCTGATTGAAGAATTAGGAATTGATATGACTGAAAATCGTAATCCAGTTAGTCTTGGGACTTGTGCGGTAAAAAAATAATGAATACAGTGAAAACAAAACAAGCAATTAAGAGGTTAACTAAAGATGGAAGTTATAATCTAATTGATAAAACAATTAAAAAGTTAATTGTGGAAGATGGCGTTATTGCGGAAGTCATTATTGGTCAAAAACAAGCGGCTTTTATTAAAGTTAAAGTTGGTAAGAACAGTTCCTTAAGAATTATCAATCTAATTAAAAAAGCAAGTGCTGATTTTGAAGCAGATGTCTATACAAACGGAGAATTAAGAATATTAAACTTTACTAGTCATAAGGATGGTTTTTCACAAAACATTAAAGTTAATCTCTTATCCGAAAACGCCAGCGCTAATATTTATACTTTTGATAGTAATGAGCGGGCATTTGCTCACGATTATCATTTTCAGATCGATCATTTAGTACCTAAAACTAAAAGTATGATTAAGAATTACTTTATTGCTGTTAATAGTCAAATCAATGGCTTATTCTCTAGTCATATCGCTAAAGATTGTATTAACTCCGAAGCCTTCCAACAAACAAAAGGCATTGTTATCGGCGATAAAAGCGCAATTAGTGCTGTGCCAGAGTTATTGATTGATTGTTTCGATGTTAAAGCCAGTCATGGTCTGGCAATCGGTAAATTATCTGATGATATCTTATTTTATGCGATGAGCAGAGGTTTGACAGAATTAGAGTGTTTACAAATGATTATTAAAGGTTATTTGTCACCTTTGATTGCGGAAATCACTGATGAATCATTTAAAGATTTTGTGACAAGTGCTTTTTCTTTAAACTAAAATTAAAGGAGGATTTTCTTTTTGAAAGTTAACGAATATAAAGCTTTGTTTCCTGTTTTAAAGGAAAATCCAAAGCTCAGCTATTTAGATAGCGCTGCTTCAAGCTTAAAGCCTTTTAAAGTCATTGAGGCAATTGATAGTTATTACCGTTATTCTGGTGTAAATGTCCATCGTGGTGTTTACCGATTAAGTTATCAGGCTACAAAATTATTTGAAGAAGCACGACAAAAAGTAGCTGAATTTATTAATTGTTCGGAATCAGAAGTTATCTTTACCAGAGGCGCCTCAGCGGCTTTAAATCTAGCTTGTACTTCCTATCAGGATTTTTTAAATGAAGGCGATGAAATCATTACTAGCGAATTAGAACATCACTCTTCGTTATTGCCTTGGATGGAAGCAGCTAAAAGAAAAAAATGCAAACTTCGTTATATCCCTTTAGATAAAGAGGGAAGGATAACCTTAGCAAACTTTAAAAAGGTTTTAACAGCGAAAACAAAAGTAGTTGCTTTAATTCATGTATCTAATGTCATGGGTTATATTACACCATTAGAAGAAATTATTGAAGCAGCGCATCAAAAAAACGCGGTTGTGATAGTTGATGCCTGTCAATCAGCTCCACACATACAAATTGATGTAAAAAAACTGAACTGCGATTTTTTAGCCTTTTCAGCACATAAAATGTGTGGACCAACTGGCGTTGGTGTTCTTTATGGAAAAAAGGCACTTTTAAAGAAAATGCGCCCAATTGAGTTTGGTGGCGATATGGTTGAAACAGTTAACCATGATGATTTTATCACTAGGGAACTACCTTTTAAATTTGAAACCGGAACACCAATGATTGCGGAAGTTATCGGTTTTAGCGCTACCTTAGATTTTTTACTCGAGATTGGCTACGATAAAATCCGAAAAATCGAAGAAAAATTAACTAGTTATACAATGGAAAAAATCAAAAAAATCGAAGGCATTACCGTTTATAATCCGACAACAGAAGGAAACATTATTCTTTTTAATATCGATGGCGTGCATCCGCATGATGCCGCAACAATTTTTGATAAAAATGATGTTTGCCTAAGAGCAGGTCATCATTGTTGCCAGTTGATGAGTAAATGGCTTAAAAGTGGTTCAACTTTAAGAGCGTCATTTTATTTATACAATGATTTAACAGACTGTGATCGCTTTATCGAAAGCGTCAAAGAAGCTGTTGAATTTTTTAAACAATTTTAGGAGAGTCAATTATGAATGATATTGAAAATCTATATCGGGCCGTCATTATGGACCATTATAAAAATCCCAAAAATAAAGGTTTAGTTGAGAACAGTAGTTATCTGAAGGTTCACTTAAATAATCCTAGCTGTGGCGATGATATCCATGTTCAGCTTTGTTTAGAGGACGATCAGATTAAAGATATTCGCCATGATGGCACAGGCTGTAGTATCTGTTGTTCATCAGCGAGCATTATGTCTCAGACCCTTAAAGGGCAAAAAACAAAAAAAGCTAAGTATATCATCAGAAATTTTTATGAACTATTAAAAGGTACAGATAAAATTGATGAGGATGCCTTGGAAGAAGCAATCGTTTATAAAGGGGTTGCGAAATTTCCGGCTCGGATTAAATGTGCCAGCCTTTCCTGGAAAGCTTTAGAAAGTTTAATAGAGGATGCCGATGAAGAAAAAAATTAGAGATTTTAATGAAGATTATAAATATGGTTTTGAGACTAAAACTGAAGATGTTGTCAGATTAGATAAAGGCTTAACTGAAAAAACAGTCAGACAAATCAGTGCAATGAAAAATGAGCCAGAATGGATGTTAGAGTATCGCCTTAAAGCTTATAAGGAGTTTATTAAGAAAGATAATCCTTCTTTTGGCCCAGATCTTTCAGAAATAAATTTTCAGGATTTGACTTATTATATTAAGTCATCTAAAGAATCTTCCCGCTCTTGGGAAGATGTTCCGGAAAATATCAAGGATACCTTTGAAAAGTTGGGGATTCCGGAAGCCGAACAAAAATTCTTAGCTGGTGTTTCTACGCAGTTTGAAAGTGAAGTTGTCTATCATAATACTTTAAAGGAGTTAGATGAGCAAAACGTTATATTTTTAGATACTGATAGTGCTTTAAGGGAATACCCGGAAATCTTTAAAGAATATTTTGGTAAAGCCGTTCCTTATACGGATAATAAGTATGCAGCCTTAAATGCCTGTGTGTGGTCTGGCGGTTCTTTTATTTATGTTCCTAAAGGCGTTAAAATTACTAAACCCTTGCAGTCTTATTTTAGAATTAATTCCCGGCAAATGGGGCAATTTGAGCGAACTTTGATTATTGTAGAGGATGAAGCTAGTCTATACTATGTTGAAGGTTGTACGGCACCGCGTTATACTGAAGATTCATTACATGCCGCAATTGTCGAGATTTTTGTTAGAAAGAACGCATATTGCCGTTATTCAACAATCCAAAACTGGTCAGGTAATATTTTAAACTTAGTTACTAAAAGAACGATTGTTGAAGAAGGTGGGCATATGGAATGGATAGACGGTAATATTGGTTCAAGAATCAATATGAAATATCCAAGTTGCATCTTAAAAGGTGACTATGCCAAAGGTACAACAATTTCCGTTGCTTTTGCGAGTAAAAATCAGATTCAGGATACTGGCGCCAAAATGATTCATCTTGGTAAACATACGACCTCCAAGATAATTTCTAAGTCAGTGGCTTGTAACGGTGGAGTTGCTAACTATCGTGGTGAAGTGAAAATTGGTGAAAATGCTCTTTTTGCCAAGAGTCATATCGAATGTGGAACTTTACTTATTGATGAGTTAAGTAAAAGTGATACGATACCTTTAAATGTTGGTAAGAATTCAGAAAGTTATATTGAGCATGAAGCGAGTGTTTCAAAAATTTCAGAGGAACAACTTTTTTATCTGATGAGCCGTGGCTTAACTGAAGAAGATGCTAAAGAAATGATTATCATGGGTTTTATTGAACCATTTTCCAGGGAATTACCAATGGAATATGCGGTTGAGCTAAATCAATTAATTAAATTAGAAATGGATGAATCCTTAGGTTAAGGTTCATTTTTTTCTTTTTACAAGTTGTAAAATTGCACTTCCGCGTTGAAAAACTTGTGTTTTGTGCATTTTTTTGTTCTTTAGGAATTTTTATTATCACCTTATAACAATATACTTAAACATTATGTATGTTACACACGCGCATTTTACGAGAATCTTTCTCAAATTCAACCCTAAAACCATAGTTTTATTTGCTTTAACTAGAACGTTTTATCAAGCCGAAAAAAGTTTAAAATAATTCTTGTTTTTACTAGATTTTAGTGCTATAATAAACTCATATTCTAACAATGAAATATAACCTGAAATTATCTAAGGAAGAATCTTTATTACTTAAATTTCTCTGTTCCATCTCTTTAATTATGCGACAGATAAATACGACTATATGAGAACATTGGAATTTATTGATTTTATTAATAAAAATTAAAAGTTTTTTAACACTTTTCTGGTAAAATAGCTTTAATTAGGAGGGCAAAATATGGTTAAAATCTTAGTTGCGGAAGATGAATTACATTTAAGAAGCGCCATCGCAAAGACATTAAAAAATGAAGGATATACGATAATTGAGTGTTTTGATGGTAAAAATGCTTTGGAAAGCTTTTTAAATGAGCATATTGATATTATTATAACAGATGTTATGATGCCAAGGCTTGATGGTAATCAGCTTGTGACAGAAATCAGGAAAATAAATAAAGATGTCCCGATTATCATGCTTACTGCCTTAGAAACAATAAAAGATAAGGAAAAAGGTTTTTTTAGCGGCATAGATGACTATCTGGTTAAACCAATCCTGATGAAAGAATTAGTTCTTAGAATAAAGGCTGTTCTTAGGAGAATTAAAATTAATAGTGAAAAAAGAATAGAACTAGGTAGTACTATTTTAGAAATTGAAACTCAGAAGCTGATGATTGCTGATAAAGAAGTTGTACTGAACAAAAAGGAATTTCAGTTATTATTTAAGTTGCTATCTAGTCCTAATATCATTTTTAGCCGTGAACGATTACTTAATGAAGTTTGGGGTTATGATAGTGAATCGGCTGACCGAACCGTTGATACCCATATAAGCAGACTAAAGAAAAAGGTAGTTACTGAAGATTTTGAAATTTTGACAGTTTGGGGTTTAGGTTATAAGGTGGTGTTAAATTGAAAAAACGGCGGATGAAGTTATCTTTAAAAATAGTTTTAATGAATTTTTTAACGATTGCTTTAATTTATCTTTTTTTTATTACCATCTTTAGAATCGCCCGGGCTTTTGGCTTGGAGTTTCCGGAAAGTCGGGAAGAGTTTGATCTTTGGATGCGTTATATTATTCATGTTTTTCCGATTATCTTTGGGATTTTTATTATAAGCTTGTCATCATATGTCATCAATCGCAAGGTTGTTTCCAGGATTCTTAAACTAAAAGACGCCACTGCGCAAGTTGCCAGTGGTAATTTTCATTATCTTGTTAAAGTAAAAAGTCATGACGAATTATCAGAACTTACCGATAGCTTTAATAAAATGACCGCTGAATTACAGGCTAATGAGTTTTTAAGCAAGGATTTTGTCCGTAATATCTCTCATGAATTTAAGACACCATTAGCGGTTTTAAAAGCTTACGGAGAATTAGTTGAAAGTGAAGCTAACCAAGAAAATATCGATAGAATGGCACTAAGGAATTATTCAGAAATTATTATGAAGGAAGTTGACCGACTTACTTTATTAAGTAAAAGCATCCTGGAACTTTCTTTATTAGATAGTACGACAATTATTAAAAAAGATGATATCTTTAGTCCGGCTGAACAAATCAGAAGCATGTTGCGGACGATGCAAGTAAAATGGTTGGAAAAAAATATTCATCTAGATTTAGATTTAGCTGAGGAAACAATTCAGAATAATGAACAAATGCTTTATCAGTTATGGCAAAATTTAATCAGCAATGCAATAAAGTTTTCACCAAAAACAGGTAGAATTAGTATATCATTAAAATTTGAGGCTCAAAAACTTTATTTTCAGATTAGTGATCAAGGTATTGGTATTGCTAAAGCTGAACAGGAAAAAATTTTCAATCAATTTTATATGATTGATAAATCAAGGAATAGAGAAGGAACTGGTTTAGGCTTAGCGATTGTAGGTAAGATTCTAGAAAAGCTAGATGGAAAAATTTATGTGGAAAGCACAGAAAATGCCGGCACAACTTTTAAAATTAGTTTAAAACAGTAAAAAATTTATTTTTTTTAGCTTTTTTATAACTTTTTTAACATTTGAGATTTATAATATTGTCAAGTTAAAAGGAGATTAAAAATGTTAAAATTAAAAAATATCTATAAATATTATGAAATGCCTAGCCAGACAATTAAAGCTGTAAATGGCGTAAATTTAGAATTTAGGAAAAATGAGTTTGTTTCAATTCTTGGTCCTAGTGGTTGCGGCAAAACAACAATGCTTAATATTATAGGCGGCTTAGATAAATATACTTCCGGTGACTTAATCATTGAAGGAATTTCCACCAGGGAATATAAAGATAAAGAATGGGATAATTATCGTAATAAACGAGTTGGTTTTGTTTTTCAAAGTTATAATTTGATTCCTCATCTTAGTATTCTTGGTAATGTTGAACTAGCTCTTACAATTAGTGGAATTTCGGCTAAAGAGCGCAAGGAACGGGCTAAAGAAGCCCTTATTCAAGTTGGTTTAGAAATCCATATTAATAAAAAACCAAATCAGCTTTCAGGTGGCCAGATGCAGCGGGTAGCGATTGCCAGAGCACTTGTCAATCGTCCGGAGATTTTACTTGCGGATGAACCAACAGGTGCTTTAGATACAACGACAAGTGAACAAATCATGGAGTTAATCCGAAAGATTGCTCAAGATAAATTAGTTATTATGGTTACCCATAATCCAGAGCTCGCCAAGGCTTATTCTTCAAGAATTGTGCAAATGAGAGATGGCATTGTCATCGAAGACAGTAATCCTTATAATTCCTTGATTGTAGTTGAGGAAAAACAGGAAAATCCAGTTCATAGGAAAAATGAAAAATCTTCGATGTCTTTTGTTACAGCGCTACAGCTTAGTTCTAGAAATTTATTGACGAAAAAAAGACGCAGCATTATGATGAGTATAGCTTGTGCTATTGGAATACTAGGAATTGGTCTGGTCTTATCATTGACAACTGGCTTAAATTCTTATATCAATGAATTAACGCGTAATCAAGTAGAAACCAGTCCGATTCAAATCTCCTCAACAACTATCACGCAGGCAAATGGTTCAATCGGCCAATCATTAGAAAATTTTCCGGCTGCCCAAAATGTTTTTGTCGACAGAACTTTATTGCCGAGAGAAAGAACAAGGGTGCCAGCTGATCTTAGAGCGCACTTTGCAGAGGAGTTTGATGCGAGTTGGTATAATTATATTTTATATAGAACAGGCATGCAAGTGAATTTATTTAATCAGCGTTTTGATGGAAATTTTGACATGCTAACGCTTGGCGATGGTGGTTTGATTAGTATGTTCACTGGTATGGGTGCCGTACAACAATTATTATGTCCAACCCTGACTCTTCGCTACTATGAAGAATTAGCGGGAAGATTGCCAATCTATAGTAATGAAGTAGTTTTAATTGTTAATGAACAAAATGCTTTAACTGATATGACTTTAATGGGTTTAGGTTTAATTAATTTTGGCGATAATCGCACTGAATTTAGTTTTGATGAAATCCTAGGCAGAGAGTTTATTTTACCTAATAATGATGCCTTATATAACCCAGTTATCGTCAATGGTGAAATTGTTAGGTTTGATCGTAATGTGATTGAAAGCCCAGGAAGATCAACCTTACTGGCACCAATTGTTAATAATGCCTTAACTAATGACGATGCGACAGCTATTACAATTTCGGGAATTATCAGGTTAAAGGAAGGCAATGATTTTGGCTTATACGCTACTGGTCTAGCTTTTCCTAGTGCAACGGCGGAAATGTTACAAACTCAAAATGCTAATTCAGATATTATCGAATGGATGATTACTAATCCTTTTTATGATCCTTTTACCGGTGACCGTTTTATAGATAGTTCTCAAACAGGTTTTGGTGGGACAACGATTACTAGAGCAGAAGAACACTGGGAAGATTTATTTCGCTCTTTAGGTGGTGTTCCTGTAACTGGTATCACAGTTGCGGGCATTGAAATGGCCGCTAATGAAATTGCCATTTATGCGACATCCTTAGCCGCAAAAGATCAGATTAATGCGGTCTTAGATGCTTACAATGAGGGATTAGCACCTTACCAACAAATCTTCTTTATTGATATTATTGAAGAAATTGGCGCGATAATGAGTGACATGATTAACATGATTAGTATCGTCTTAATTGGTTTTACTTCCATATCTTTAGTTGTTTCAGCAGTTATGATTTCTATTATTACGTCAATTTCCGTTTTAGAGCGGACAAAAGAAATTGGCATTCTTCGAAGTATTGGTGCACGGAAGAAGGATGTTACGCGATTGTTTAATGCCGAAAATGTTATTTTAGGATTATTAGCTGGTTCAATTGGTATTTTAGTGACCTTATTCTTATCATTTATTATTAATCTAATCTTAGTAGCGCTTTTGGGCACTAGTATTGCCAGTGTAACCTGGTGGAGCATAATTATCTTGTTAGCGATAAGTACAGGGGTTGCCTTTGTATCAGGGTTTTTACCTTCCAGAGCAGCAGCCAAAAAAGATCCAGTCCTAGCACTGAGATCAGAATAAATTAAAAGAGGCTGTAATCCAAACAAACTAAAATAAATAAAAAATGCGAGAATTTCCAGTGATGGAGTCTCGCATTTTTTTTGTTTATTAGGATTTCTATTTTTCATCTTATAACGACATTTATACTTAATATTATGTATATTACACACGCGCATATGAGAGAATTTTTTCTCAAATTTAACCCTAAAACCATAGTTTTATTTGCTTTATCTAGAACATTTTTTCAAGCTGGAAAAAAATTAAAATAATTCTTGTTTTTACTAGATTTTAGTGTTATAATAACATCATATTCTTAACAAGAATCGAGGTGAAAAAATGAGCATCTTGGTAAGAGAAATAATCACTTATTCCAGACTAAGACAGGAAACTTATTAATTCAGATATTAATGCCAGTTTAAATATAATGGCAAAAAGTAAACCCAAAGACGATGAAGTAATTCAGAGTTTGAGGAATAGCGGTCTAACAACACCCATAAGATTACTAGCAACACTGTAATTTCTTATAAAGAAGGGGCATCAGCCCCGTAACGGAAATTTATTTTCGTTTTGTTCTCCTTCAATACCTCATCGTAGGATTATAACATATTCCGACAAATTTTTTATTTTTTTCGCTCGACAAATTGCGACATTTGTGTCGAACTATGTCGGCTAGTAATTTGCCGAATTATGTCAGATTCATGTTATACTATATTAAAATAGTATCAAAAAATATGAACTCTGAAAGGAAGTAGTTAGAGTGAAAAAAAGCATAGTTTTTCTAGCGTTAATTTCAATAACTTTAATACTTATTGGCTGTTCACAAACTCCAGTTTATGCGATTAATTATCTTGATGTTGGAGGCGAAACTTTTAGTGGTCGCCATGGACTTGATCATCCAACAACACATACCTCTGGAAGACAAACAACCTTAGTAGAGCCAACTAGGCGAGCTCACCGGTTTTTAGGTTGGTTCTTGGAAGTTGATGGCAGTGGAGAAATAAGAAATTATCTTGGCGCAAATGAGTTTAGCGATGACATTACATTACACGCTAAATGGCAGGAGGCAGAGATTGTTGATGTGTTATTTAATCCTCAAGGTGGTACACCAGTAGCGCCACAAGAGGTTATTATCGGAACTAGGGCAATTGAGCCTGTTGCGCCTACTAGAGATGGTCACAGATTTAATGGTTGGTTATTAAATGGAGAGCCTTTTAACTTTAATACTGAACTTAATAATAATATCACTTTAATGGCTAGTTGGGTTTCTTTATTAGATGGATTCCTTTATGTATCTGTCGGAACAACCCATAATATTGGCATTGATTCAGTTGGACAACTATGGAGTTGGGGACTAAATGCCTATGGAAGAACAGCACAAGACATTTGGCTGACAATAACCTTCTCGCCAGCTGCTATCTATACAGGAACTGTGAGATTTAGTCATGTTTCAGCTGGTTTTGATCATAATATCGCTGTTGATAGAGAAGGAAGACTTTGGTCTTGGGGAAATAATATCAACGGCAGAACGGGTTTAGGTATTAGTGAAGGTTATACAGCAACACCGAAACTAATTGATACAGGAACAAACAGATTTACATATGTCTCAACAAGAGAGTTTCACAATATCGCAATTGATAGAGAGGGAAAACTTTGGAGTTGGGGGAGTAATGCAAGTGGTAAAACCGGACTAGGAATATCTGAGGGACATACTTTAGTTCCGACTCGAATTGAAGGTTTAGATGTTAACTTCGTACAAATTTCTGCAGGGAATATGCATAGTACAGCTATTGATGAAGAAGGAAGACTTTGGTCTTGGGGGAATAATATCAATGGAAGATTAGGCAATATTAAGACAACAAATGTTTTGGTGCCTACTTTGATTGATACAGGTTATATCAGATTTACTTATGTAACATCAGCATTTGATCACAACCTAGCGATAGATGGTTTTGGTAGGTTATGGAGTTTTGGTAATAATATTTATGGGCAGACTGGTTTAGGAATAGAAGAAGGTATTATGTCGATACCAACTTTAATAGATACTGGCGAAACAAGATTTATCAGAATAGCAACCTCAAGAGGCCTTAGCCATGCGATTGATACTAATGGAAATATGTGGAGTTTTGGCAATAATTTATTTGCAAGTACCGGCTTTGGCATAGAGGAAGGATATACACTTTTTCCGACTATGATTGAATTAGGAGCTATCAGATTTATGCATATTTCTGCGAGTACCCATAGTATTGCTATTGACTCACAGGGAAGGTTTTGGAGTTGGGGTAATAATAATGCAAGCGCAACAGGTCATGGAGAACTTGAATATAGTACATTAGTACCAACTTTAATCAGATAGAATATTAAATTTAGAAACAGGTAAATCGGCTCAGGTAGGCTAGTTGCCTGTTTTTATATTTAAACCGTATCGAGTTATAAGAAAAAAAATCGAATTTTGAGAGAGATTTAAAAAAAGAAAAAACTAAGTTGCTTTACAGATAATTATTTGATATAATTATAAGAAGAAAGACTATTGTATTTAATGAGTAAAATAACCGAGAATTATTTTCGTTGTAGGGGGGGCATAAACAATGATACATGAAACAGACTGTATTGAATTAAAAAGTCAACTAACTGATGATATAGAAAAGACAGTCGTTGCATTTTTGAATGCCTCAGGTGGGGAACTTCGAGTTGGTGTTAATCAAGATGGAACTTACTGTGATTTGGATGATTATGACAAAATTGCTCTTTCTTTAGTAGATAGAATTAAAAATAATATTTTGCCTTTTACGCTTGGACTTTTTAGCGTAAAACCTAAGATTGGCGATAATGGTAAAGAATATTTAGAAGTTAAAATTGCTAGTGGAAGTGAAAAACCATTTTATATTAAGAAATATGGAATGTCACCAAAAGGCTGTTATATTAGAGTAGGTACGCAAAATTCGCAGATGTCACAAGAAATGATAGATAATCTATATTCACGTCGGTCAATGCATACTTTACATAAAGTAGTTTCTCCGAGACAGAATTTAACGTTTAGTCAACTTAAAATTTATTATGACGAATTAGGTTATAATACTGATAGTGAAAACTTTTTGCATAATTTAGATTTTTACACCGAAGATGGTAAGTTTAATTATGCGGCATATTTGATGGCAGATAGTAATGCAGTTTCAATTAAGGTTGTACAATACAGAGGAACAGACAAAATTGAAATTCGCAGTAAATATGAATGTGGAAATTGCTCACTTATTAAAGCAGCATACGCGATTATGGATAAGCTTGAACTTTACAATGAAACAGCAGTTGAAATAACTTATCCAAAAAGAATTGAAACGCCTCTTGTCGAAAAAGTTGCTTTAAGAGAGGCTGTACTTAATAGTTTGATCCACAATGATTATATTCGGGGTGCATACCCATTAGTTGAATTTTTTTCTGATAGAGTAGAGGTAACCTCATCAGGGGGATTGCCATTAGGGCAAACACGAGAAGACTTTTTTAAGGGCAAATCTTTGCCTCGCAATCGCGAGATTATGAGAATATTCTCCAACATGGATTTAGGCGAACAGCTTGGTTCAGGTATGAAACGAATACTTCAGACTTATAGTGAAAATGATTTTGAGATTAGCGATTTCTTTGTGACTGCTAAATTTAACTATAACTCACACGCAATGAAGTTGTTAAAAGGTGAAAAATCTATCACTGCAGCCTCACTGCAATGCCACTGCAATATCACTGCAACTTTACCACATCTTAATAAAAATCAAAAGCGTATAATGGAATTAATTAGTTACGACAAAAACATTACCAGAGAGTCTATTGCTTTAGAGATAGGTGTGTCTATTAGAACAGTAGACAACAACATCAAACAGCTTAAAGAAAGAGGTCTGCTAGAGCGCTTCGGTAAAGATAATGGCGGACAATGGCTGATAAATTTAAATGATTGAAAAATTAAACAGTCGAATAAAATGCATTTTAAGGCACTTTATCTGAGAAAGATAACAGTGTCTTTTTCGTATAATAAAAGCTAAGAGTTTAAAAACTTAATATAACTGATTAATTTTTCCTTTAAATGATAAATTTTATGATAAAATAGTCTTAATAGATTTTATCTGGAAGGGACTGATATAAATGTCATATTCAAAATTTTTAGAGTCAAGGAAACAAGCATGTCTCAAATTAATTGAGTTAATGTCTAAAGATTTTCCTTATGTATCAATTCTTGGAACCCATGTAAGTGGTCGTCAGGTCAGAGTTGATGACAAAACAACAGTAATAGCTGGTTCACAAGATGAAGAGTGCGGATTTGTTGTTAAGTTTTATAATCAAAATCATTATTCTGAATATTCATGCGATAACTTAGAGGAAACTTCGCTTTTAGAATTAGTTGAAAAAATTAAAGCATCTACTAAATTATCTGCAGAAACAACAAAAAATTGTGTTGAAGCTGGACTATTACAAGAAGAAAAGATAAAAAAATCATTTTCTCGTAATCCAGAAGGCAAAAGCCTTAGCCTTCAGGAAGTTGTAGAAAAACTAAAAAGCGCCAAAGATGAGATTATGAAAACAAATCCATTAGTTATTAACGGCATAACTGCTTATAATTCTATGACAGTTTCTAAATGTTTTTATTCAACAAACAAAGAACTTGAACAATACTATACTTGGACTGATGTTAACGTAGTCGCAGTTGTTCGTCAGGAAAATAATGTCAAATATTATTATGATAGTATCAGTGATGCCAGTGAAGAGAAGTGCTTTGACAAATTAACAAGTAAACTCCCTGAAATTGTTAATACAGCGATTTTATTGCTTGATTCCAAACCATGTACTCCAGGCATCTATGATGTCATAACTGATCCATCAATTACCGGATTAATAGCTCATGAAGCGTTTGGCCATGGTGTAGAAATGGATATGTTTGTTAAAAACCGAGCTCTAGCAAAAGACTATATCGGCAAAGAGATTGCTAGTCCGTTAGTAAAAATGCATGATGGCGCTAAAAGTGCAATAAATGTAGCTTCTTACTTTTTTGATGACGAAGGCGTTTTAGCCCAAGATACAGTTATCATTAAAGATGGCATTTTACAGACAGGAATCAGTGATTGTTTATCGGCTTTACAACTTGACACAAAATCAACTGGTAATGGCCGTCGGGAAAGTTATAAAAGAAAAGCTTATTCCAGAATGACGAATACTTTTTTTGGACCAGGCACTAGCACATTAGAAGAAATGATTAAATCAATTGATCATGGATATTATATTTCCACAACTTCAAATGGTATGGAAGATCCGAAAAATTGGGGCATCCAATGTGTTGCGCTTTATGGAAAAGAAATCAAAGACGGAAGATTTACTGGTGCTATTTTTTCGCCAGTAGTCATGAGCGGCAATGTTCCGGATCTTTTAAAATCAATTTCTATGGTTTCTAAGGATTTTGTGATTAGCGGCGGCGGCTTTTGTGGTAAAGGCTATAAAGAATGGGTGAGAGTCAGTGATGGCGGACCTTATTTGAAAGCGAGAGTGAAATTAGGATGATTAAAAGGATTGAAGAATTACTTAAAGCAAATAAAGATGTTAATGCTTATCGTATTACGGAAAAACACAATGAAAGTGTTGAGCTTTTTTATGTACTTAAAAAGTTAGAAACAAACAGAGCAACTGATTATACAGAATATAGCGTTACTGTTTATCGTGATTTTAATAATTTTCGTGGCTCAGCTACTTTTAGTGTTGCGATATCCGCAACTGATCAAGAAATCAAAAAGAAAATTGAAGAAGCAGTTTATGCCGCTTCCTTTGTGGAGAATCCTTTCTTTGAACTTCCTAAAAAAGAAAGTTTTAGTTATGATTATCGCTCTAATTTAACAGATAAACCATTAGTTTCTTTTATCAATCAAGTGGCAGATGCAGTTTTTAAGGCTGATATTCATCAAGATGGCTGGATTAATTCTACAGAAATATTTTTACATAGAATTCAAAGTACAATCGTTAACTCCAACGGAATTGAAGCAAGCTATGAAAATCATAAAGTAATGATTGAAGTTATTCCAACCTGGAAAAATGACAACGAAGAAGTTGAACTATATAAAGCAATCGAAATGTCTGAGTTAAACCTTGATAAAATAACAAGTGATGTTAAAGATATTCTATTATTAGCTAAAGAGCGTTCTTTAGCTGTAGCGATTCCGGCTAATCTAAAATGCAATATTATTCTTCAAGAAGAGGAAGTGGAAAGTATTTTCCAAGGTTTTGCTCAGGACTTACATTATTCGTCAGCTTATCGGAAAATGTCTTTATCAGAAGTTGGCAAATCTGTTCAAACTGATGAAGTTGTTGGCGATAAGATTGACGTTTCATTAACTCCTTATCTTGCTGGTTCAACTTACAGTAAGCCAGTTGATGATGACGGTGTTGTTTTAAAAGAAATTAAGATTATTGAAAACGGAATCGCCAAAAATCTTTATGGTAATAATCAAACAGGTTTTTATCTAGGAATCAAAAATCCAACTGGTAATATTCCTAATGTTATTGCTAAAGCAGGAACAAAAAGCTTTTCTGAAATGCAGAAAGAACCGCATATTTACTGTGTTAGTTTTAGTGGTATGCAGTTTGATTTATATTCTGGTTTTTTCGGCGGTGAAGTTCGTCTTGGTTTTTACTTTGATGGCAAAAAAACAGTTCCAGTTACTGGTTTTAGCATTAGTGGCGACATTCATGAAGCTAAAAAGAATTTAGTCTTTTCTAAAGAAGAAACAGTTAGAAATGGTTATAAAGGTCCTAAATATCTGGAAATCAAAGATATGCAGATATTATAAGTAGAGCTATTTTGAATGACGAAGGAAATCTTCAACTCAAGAAACTAAAAGACAAATTTTTAAGCCAGGAAAAAAGCTTTTTTAGTTCGATATCGGACTTTTCTAACATTCTAACTTGCTTTTTTGGTTAGAATGTGTTAGAATGTTAGAAAGAGGAGTGAGTTATTGTGAATTTGAAAGAAAGTGAAAATGTTGAATTCAAAATTCAAGTTATAGATGAAATAAAAAAATGTGTTATTGCATTTGCGAATAGTGGTGGTGGGATATTATATATCGGTGTTGACGATGACGGTGAAATAGTTGGGATTGCAGAGGCTGAAACTGCTTTAATGAATGTCAATAATATGTTGCGCGATGGAATTAAGCCAGATGTAACACTGTTTGTGAAAAGCCAAATTGAAAGAAAAAATGATAAAAAAATAATAAAAGTTGATATTCAAAGCGGAACAGAACGTCCTTATTATCTCGTTGGAAAAGGAATTCGACCAGATGGAGTTTTTATCCGTCATGGTGCGGCTTCCGTGCCAGCAACAGATACTGCAATTCGAAAAATGATTCGAGAGACAGACGGTGATAGCTATGAAAAAGTTCGCTCACTTGAGCAAAAATTAACTTTTGAAGCAGCAAAAGCAGAATTTGATAAACGAAAAGTCCAATTTGGTAGTTTGCAGATGGCTACGTTGGGTATGATAAATTCTGAAAAAATTTATTCAAATCTTGCTTTGCTTTTATCTGAGCAATGTTATCATTCGATAAAGGTAGCAATCTTTCAGGATGAAACACAACAAGTCTTTAAAGATCGTCAAGAATTCGAAGGCTCTTTGTTTAAACAAATAAACGATGTATACAGTTATCTTAGTCTAAACAATAACATAAGGTCAACTTTTGAAAAATTACTTCGAATCGACCAAAGAGATTACCCAGAAGCAGCTTTAAGAGAAGCTTTATTAAATGCAATTGTTCATAGAGAATATGCAACAAGCAGTAGTATTCTTATCAAAATCTTTTCTAATCGCATTGAATTTATTTCGCCGGGCGGGTTAATTAACGGCATAGAGCTTGCTGATATAATGAGTGGTTATTCTATTTCTCGTAATCCTAACTTGGCAAAAATTTTCTATCGTTTACAGTTTGTTGAGGCATATGGTACTGGAATACTCAAAATTTTTGAAGCCTACAAATTATCTGCTGTACAACCAAAAATTGAAGTTACGCCTAATGTTTTCAAGCTTATATTGCCGAATTTAAACGCAATCTTTTCAGTAGAAACGGGAAAAACATCGGAAGGAAAAATATTAGAATATATTCAAAATAATGGTTCGATTAATCGAAAGAAAACCGAGGAAATTCTTGGAATATCGCAGACAGCTACTGGTCTTATCCTTCGCAATTTAACAGAACAAGGTTTGATAGAACGGAAAGGTAATTCGCGAAATATTAATTATTATTTAAGAAAATAATTGTTGAAAATTAATAATATTAAAATTGAGTCATTATTTTTAAAGGATAATGTCTCTTTATTTTGCAGAAAAATGCCCAAAATAATAGTACTTTCGCCCAGACACATTTACTTTAGCCTAATATAATAAGTCTGAAAGGAAGATAAAATGTTTAGTAATCCACAATTTTTTAAATATGTTGTAAGAAGTGGCGACACCTTACAGGAAATAGCGAGACGCTATCAAGTAGACTTAAGAATGTTAATGCAATTTAATAATTTAAATACCCCTCATATTCATCCAAATATGGTGCTTTTTATCCCAACAAGCCATCATACTCAACCTCCGCACGGAAACCATCCTGGTCATGGTATGCAGCCGCCACACGGACATATGCCACCACATGGTCATCCAGGGCATAATACCCCTCCGCATGGCAATCAACCTCCTCACCATAATCATCCAGAAACTATAGTACCTTTAATGGCTAGTGCGCCTATTAGAGATGTTTATGTGACGCGAACTGGAGATACCATTGAATCAATCGCTTCAAGTACTGGCGTAGATATCAGAACATTACTGATGAACAATGATTTCTTGCGCTTAAGATTAATGGGTAACCAACGTATCAGTACAGTTGATACGGGTATGGCCCCAAGAGATTATTCCAGCAATCCGGTTGCTAGTTCTATTAGTAGTTATTCTAGCACATCAGGCGATAATTTTTCGCTAAGTAGTTCTGAATCGCTTCATAGAGTTTCTGATCGGGATAGTTTAGATTCGATTCTTACTAAATATAATATCAGTTTAGATGATTTTATCAGTCTGAACAGAGAAGAATGGCTGCGCCCTGGCTCAAGTGTCAAAGTCAGCTAAATCAGACAACCGCAGCTTGCGGTTTTTCTTTTACGACAAAATCCGGCATAAAATTAATAAATTGGACATATTATGGAGACTGAGGGATTCAAATGTATTTTACTGATGAAAATATAAAGATTCATTATAAGAAAGAAGGGCTTAATGGTCCGGCAATAATTTTATTGCATGGCTGGGGACAAAGTTTGGAAACATTCGATTTTTTGATTAAGCACTTAAAAGAAAGCTATCAGGTTTTTGCGCTTGATTTACCAGGCTTTGGAAAGTCAGATCAGCCAACAAAAAGTTTAAGCATTGATGATTACGTCAAAACTTTAAAAAACTTTATCGCCTATGAGAAAATCGATAATTTTATTTTAGCAGGTCATTCTTTAGGTGGTCGCATCGCTATCAAATATTGTGCTAATAATCGGGTTAAAAAATTAATTCTTATCAATAGTGCTGGCATCAGACCAAAACGTGGTTTCAAATATTATTTCCGTGTCTATCGTTACAAGTTGCTGAAAAAGCTAGGAAGAACTAACCCTAATGCCGGTTCGGCTGACTATCGTAAGGCGACACCAGTGATGAAAGGGACTTTAAGTCTTGTTGTCAAGGAAGATCTTAAGGTATATGCTGAAAGAATAAAAGCTGAAACTTTACTTATCTGGGGTTCTGATGATCAGGTAACTCCTTTAAAGGATGCTTATACTTTTTTAAACTTGATTGATAATTCTGATTTAGTAATTATTCCAGGAACTGGTCATTTCTGTTATTTAGAAAATAAAGCGTATTTTTTAATGATAGTAAACAGTTTCTTACTGCGAGGTGAAGAGCATGATTAATGTATTTGTTTTTTTTCTTTTGCTTAATCTTAAGTTAATTGATGCGACATATTTTCAACAGAATGCTTACCGGATAAAAGAAGATATGCCGAGAACTGTTAGAAAGAACTGGGTCTTAAGATTATGTCTGATTGCTTTAGGCGCAACAATTTTTCTCTTTGATGAAAAATTTGTTATTATACCTTTGATAATTTTAGCAGGTCTATTTTGTGGTTATTTATTATTTACGTTTAAAGTTAGAATAAGATTTACTTCAAGGATGAAACGATTAATGTTGGTCTCTTTGATTATAAATATTTGTTTGGCTTTTTTAGGGATTGGCTTTTTCTTTCTCCCGGCAAGTTTCCTGATTATTCATTTATCATCACTAATTCTTCATCCTGTTGAAAGATATGTTTATTACTCTTATTTTAAAAAGTGCCAAAGAACGATTTGTGAATTTAAAGGCATAAAGATTGGCATTACCGGTAGTTATGGTAAAACATCAGTGAAACATTTCTTATATCAAATCTTAAAGACTAGTTATAATGTTCATTACACAGAAAAATCTTATAATACACCGATGGGCATCAGTAAAAGTGTAATTGGCCGGCTTAATGATTTATATGATATCATGATTCTAGAAATGGGTGCTGGCCGAAAAGGTGATATTGGTGAATTAATGGATTTGTGTGATCCGGATATCAGTATTTTAACCACAATCGGTCCGCAACATATTGATGTCTTTAAAACTTTAGGCAATATCATTAACGAAAAGTTTCTGATTGTGGAAAAACTAAAGGATGTGGGAACAGCTTTTGTTAACGCTGATAATGAACATATAACTAATTATATTAATCTTAACAAGTTAAACGAAAGAAAAAATATCGTGATGATTGGTCAAGATGATAATTTCCGCTTTGTCGCTTTAGAACCAGAAGGCACAGAAATGGTCTTTGAAATTTATCAGGGCGAAGAATTATATGATCTTTATCGGACAAGTGTGCAAGGCAATCACAATTACTATAACATTTTAATAGCGGTCGCTGTCGCTGATTTTTTGAAGGTTGATAAGGAAAAGATTAAGGAAGCAGTTAAAAATCTGAAAAGTGTCAATAATCGTTTGGAAATAAAAAAATATCCTGATCTGACGATAATTGATGATGGCTTTAATTCAAATATTGATGGCGCTATTAATGCTTTGATTCATTTGAAGAGCTACGACTGTGAACGCTGGTTAATTACCCCTGGATTTGTTGGTTTAAGTAAAGCTGCGGCTGATATGCATCATCAAAAATTTGCTAAAATGATTGAAGAAACTTGCGATCATGTTATTATTGTTAATAAAGTTAATCGTAAGTATTTCAAAAAATATTTAAACAAAAAAGAAGTTTATTATCTCAAGGATTTCCAGGAAGGCATGGCATTTTTTTATAAAATGACCGCAAACAAACAGCGTACGCTTTTAATTGAAAATGACTTGCCAGATAATTATTAAATGAAAGGATAGATTATAGTGATTAATCTAGCTGTTGTTTTTGGTGGTAAATCCTGTGAACATGAAATATCAGTCTTGACGGCTAATCAAGTTATTGCTTGTTTAAATAAAGAGAAGTATCGGATATTACCGATTTATATAACTAAGGATCAAAGATTTTACTATTTAAGTGATTTTAGTATTGATTTATTTAAAGACCGTAAACTACTTAAAAAAAGTATGCGGGAAATCAATTTTACTAAAAAAGGTTTTATGCTGAAACGTAAAAAGATTATGATTGATGTCGCAATCCTTTCCATGCACGGTACTAACGGTGAAGATGGAAGTATTCAAGCTTTATTAAACTTTTTTGATATATGTTATTTAGGCTCAGATATGATTTCGTGTGCTTTAAGTCAGGATAAGGTATTTATGAAACAAATCCTAAAACAAAATGAAGTCAAAGTTTTAGATTATCAATTTCTTTATGAAAAGGAAAAAGCTGATTTTAAGCTTGAGCTTCAGTTGCCAGTGATAGCTAAAGCCTGTAATTTAGGCTCTTCCATTGGTATTGAAATCATTCGGACAGAAGCAGAATTGAAGCCGAAACTTGATAGTATTTTTAAATATGACAAGAAAGTTTTATTTGAACCATATATCGCTGAGTTCAGGGAATTTAACATAGCTGTTTCAGCTTTTAACCGTGAGATTGTTTGTTCAAAAGTTGAAGAAGTGAAAAAGACTAATGAAATTCTTGATTTTACTAATAAATATCAAGGTAGTAAAGATTTAAGAATTATTCCAGCGGATATATGTCTAGAGTTAAAGGCATCAATCGAAGAAACTGCTAAGAAAGTGTACTCTTTAATGGATTTTGAAACTTTTGTCCGTTTTGATTTTATGTATTTTAATGAAGAGTTATATTTAAATGAAGTTAATACAACACCGGGATCACTGAGTTACTACCTTTGGGATAAAAGTTTTAATGAAATGTTAGATATTAAAATCAAAGATAGTTTTCGTAGTTTTTCTGAACGAAATGAAAAAGAAACCTCTTTTGACACAAATATTATTTTTACAGGAAATGGTGCAAAGAAGTAGTCAAAATTACTAAGATTAAAGTCTGGAGAATTCCGGACTTTTTTAATGTAGCTTTGAAAAAAACGCTATATTAAATAATAACTCATGTTATAATAGTAGATTATTAAGGAGAAATTATGAAAAAACTAAGTTTAATTTTTTTAACGTTTGCATTTTTTACTCTCTCAGCTTGCGGGGGAGCAATCAATGAAGTAGTACCATCAATAAGTGCTGGAGGCAATCACAGCCTCTTTTTAGATGCAGATGGTCGAATCTGGGGTTGGGGAGTTAATATTTATGCTGGGGTTGCGGAGGAAGAAATCCGGGATTTAATAAAGACTCCGCAAATAATCAATCAAGTAAGTGGCACCAGGGCTTTACCAAAATTTTCAACGGTTGCTGCAGGAGAACGATTTAGCATCGCTCTTGATACGCGAGGCAATGTCTGGACTTGGGGTTGGAGTGGTTCCCAATGGGAAGGAGATTGCCTTCTTGGTCATGGTGAAATTGAAAGTTTTGAATTACGTCCAAGAAGAATCGAAGACGTGCCAGGTTTTGGAAATATAGTTGCGATTAGTGCTGGGAACAGACATTCTATGGCTCTTGATATTAATGGTCGGATTTGGACTTGGGGCGATAGAGTCCAATCAGGATTTGGACCTCTGGAAGTTAGTCTTCGTCCGAGAATGCTGGAACTGGATATGAATGGTGCAGAACTTCCTGCCTTTTCTAAGATTAGCGCTGGTCAACATAGTATGGCTTTGGATGTTTATGGGCGCATTTGGACCTGGGGACAAGGCCATCATGGTCACGATACACTTTGGCCTGTTGAGCGTCCGCAAATGTTAACGACTGGCGGATTATTAGATGTATCAATTGCCTTACCAGAATTTGTGGCGATTGATAATAGTATTGAAAGTATGGCTTTAGATGTTAATGGCAATATTTGGACTTGGGGATCTCGATTTCCTAATACAACTATACTTGCCCAAGGTTGGTTTAACACTAGGGTTGGCTGGCATATTCCGCGACAAATTGTCAGCAATGGAAATTTTACAAGAACGGAAATCGGACCATTGCCAGCTTTTGGGGCTGTAGCTATAGGATGGGCATTCGCAATGGCTATTGATATTAATGGTCAGGTTTGGAGTTGGGGACAAAATATTAATGGTGTGCTTGGACTTTTCCTTCCAAATGAATTTAATGCTGACAGACCCCATAAAATAGCAGAATTGACAGACATTGTAGCGATTAGTGCTGGTTTTGGTTTTGCAATAGCACTGGACAGTCAAAACCAACTATGGACTTGGGGTTCAAATCATACGGGACAATTAGGTCATGGTGGTCAGACAAGTGAATCAGGACCAAGAAAAGTAGTGTTTTAGAGCTATATTATTTTTTAAAGCAAGTGAAAATAAACCATTAGGTCTTTTTTCAATTACAGAAACACCTTTTAGGTATAAAGGTGCCGTTGACAATACAAAAGATAATTTTTGTTTGATAAATTAATACAAGTTAAATCTTACGTGGTATAATATTTATGGTGATTTTTACATAATGAAATTTCGTTATTATCTGATTGGTAATGCTACTGCGATTAATCCTGAAGAATATGCAATCTTAATTGATATTTTAAAAGGATTTTTTGTACATGCAAAAATGGAGATAAAGGAAAATCTGATTGTAATTTACGACGATCTTGATAATGTTGATGGCATTCTTGATTTGATAGATAATTTAAATAGTGAACTTTATCTTGATTTAAAGATTTTTTGTTCACCAGAATATCATAAATTTTCAGAATCTTACTTTAACTGGAGTCTGAAAGCTTTTAAAGAAATAGAATCATCGGAAAGGTTTTTAGATGAAAAAGAATTGTTAAACGAAAGTTTTAAAGTCCAAGTTTCAGAAGAAACCAAAAAAATAATTCTTAAAAAATTTTATAGCGATAGTGAAATGTTGCGTTCGGTTAAAGTTTTTTTAGAGTGCGACTTAAATGTTTCTAAAGCCAGTGAATTACTTTATTTGCATCGCAATACTTTAATTCAGCGCATTGACCGTTTTAGTGAAGTGACAGGTTATAATATAAAAAACTTTCAGGAAGCTGTCCTGATTTATAATTTATTGAAATAAGTGTGCAAAATGCACATTTTTTTTATTAGCAATTTTTAATATAATATATGTATCATGTTTTAATAAAAAGGAGATAATTTAAGTGGCAACTTTAAAATTAGACAAAATTAATAAGATTTACCCTAATGGTGTACAAGCCGTCTTTGATTTCGATTTAAAAGTTAAAGATAAAGAATTCATTGTTTTTGTTGGACCGTCAGGATGCGGTAAATCAACAACTCTACGTATGATCGCTGGATTAGAAGAAATTACTAGCGGGAAGCTTTTCATTGATGATAATGAAATGAATGATGTTGCGCCAAAAGACCGTAACATTGCGATGGTTTTCCAAAGTTATGCTCTTTATCCTCATATGAGCGTTTACGATAATATGGCCTTTGGTTTGAAATTACGTAAAATGCCAAAAGATCAGATTGATACAAAAGTTAAAGAAGCAGCGGAAATTCTTGGATTAACAGCTTATCTTGACCGTAAGCCAAGAGCTTTATCTGGAGGTCAGCGTCAGCGTGTTGCCTTAGGAAGAGCGATCGTTCGTAACGCTAAAGTCTTCTTAATGGATGAGCCATTATCGAATCTAGATGCTAAACTTCGTGTTCAGATGCGTGGAGAGCTTATCAAACTTCATAACTCAATTTCTACAACAACTGTTTATGTTACCCATGACCAGATTGAAGCGATGACAATGGCTTCAAGAATCGTTGTTATGAAAGATGGTTGGATTCAACAAGTTGGTGAACCAAAAGAAATTTATGATTATCCGCATAATATGTTTGTCGGTGGTTTCATCGGAACGCCACCAATGAACTTTTTAGACGGAAGAGTTGACAAAGATGGTTATTTTGTTGTTAAAAAAAGAAACGAAGAAATCTTACGTGTTAAAGTTCCTGCATCAAAATTACCAATCATTAACGATAACGACTTTGTTGATAAGCCAATCGTTTTAGGTATTCGCCCGGAAAACATTTACGATAACGCTGATGACATCGCTAATCACAAGGATGCAGTTGTAAACTTTGTTGTTGACGTTGCTGAGTTATTAGGTGCGGAAACAAATATTTACTGTCAGATTAATGACAGAAGCGTTTGTGCTTCAGTTAAAGCAAGAGCAGATTTAAGAATTGGCGATAAAATCCAATTAGCGTTCAACATGGAAACAATTCATTTCTTTGATCCGGAGTCAGAACTTCGTTTATTAGAGAAAAAGCAAATTATACAAGTTAAAATCGAAACACCTGAAGCTGAAGCAGCAACCCCTGCTGAGCCAGTAACTGAAGTTGCACCAGCGGCTCCTGCGCCTGAAGCAGTAGCTGAAGAAGCAGCACCTGCAGCTGAATATAAGTTATTCCGTCGTGCGGAAAACGATAATAAGCCAGGTAAAAAAAATAATAAAAAATAATTAATCAGAAAGAGTCCGAAAAAGGCTCTTTTTTGTTTTGCGAAAATGCTGGAAAAAATTATCAATACGGCTTTTGGAGCTAAGTTGGTTTATCAAGACAAGGAACTGCTCTTTAAAGAAAGCACCTTAAAGGTTATCAGGAACCTTTGCGAGCGTAGGTTATTTACTTTGGAAGGATATCTTCAGGCGGTAAAAAAAATCCTTCCGATAAGTTATAAAATTCCTATAGTAATAACGGATAACTTTGTTTTATTTCAAACGGAATCAAGCCGAAACTTTACTAATATCTGGATTAATTATAAAGCAATTATGGATACAAAAGAAGTTGATAAAAAATTAATTATTACTTTCCTTTCCGGAAATAGTTTGACAATAAACTGGACTAAAAAAGGTTTTAAGCGTTTAGAGGAAAATATCCGGATTATTGAGGAATATAAAAGGAGTTTAGAAACTTCTAATTTATCTTTTTAAAAAATGCGGTTTCATCTTGGATTTTCAAGGACTTTATGATATAATGATTAGTGACATAAACAATGAAAGGAGTCATTATAAAATGGCGAAAAAAACAATTTTAGATTTAAAAGATATTCAAGGAAAAAAAGTGTTAATCAGAGTAGATTTTAATGTTCCGATGAAAGATGGAAAAATCACAGATGATAACCGGGTTGTAGAGGCTTTACCTACTATTAAGCATATCCTTGAGAAAAAAGGAAAAGCGATCGTTTTCAGTCATTTAGGGCGAGTTGAAACAGAAGAAGATAAAAAGAAAAACTCATTAGCTCCTGTGGCAAAACATTTAAGTTCTTTATTAAATCAAGACGTAAAATTTGTTCCTGCAACTAGAGGGGCTGAACTAGAGAACGCAATCAATGCTTTAAAAGATGGCGAAATTTTAATGTTTGAAAATACTCGTTTTGAAGATATTGATGGTAAAAAAGAATCTAAAAACAATAAAGATCTTGGTGCTTACTGGGCTTCTTTAGGAGATATTTTTATTAATGATGCCTTTGGTACTGCGCATAGGGCTCATGCTTCAAATGCTGGTATTGCAGCTAATATCAAAACTACTGTTGCAGGATTCTTACTTGAAAAAGAAATTAAGTTTTTAGGTGAAGCAGTTGATAATCCGAAAAGACCTTTTGTTGCAATTCTTGGTGGCGCAAAAGTAAGCGATAAAATCGCTGTTATCGATAACTTAATTGCGAAAGCAGATAAAATTATTGTTGGTGGCGGAATGATGTTTACTTTCTTAAAAGCGCAAGGATTAAACGTTGGTAAAAGTAAATGCGAAGAAGACAAAGTTGAACTAGCAAAAGAATTATTAGCCAAAGCAAATGGAAAAATCATTTTACCGGTTGATACTTTAGCAACAAAAGAGTTTTCTAATGATGCGCCTATCAGAGTATCTGCTGTTAATGATATTAAAGCTGATGAAATGGGATTAGATATCGGACCTAAATCAGTTGAAGTCTTTAAGGATGCTTTAGCTGGTGCAAAAACTGTTGTCTGGAATGGACCAATGGGAGTTTTTGAATTCTCTAATTTTGCGAAAGGAACTGTCGCAGTTTGCGATGCTTTAGCTAATTTGAAAGATGCTAATACAGTTGTTGGTGGTGGTGACTCTGCCGCGGCCGCAATTCAACTTGGTTATGCAAGCAGATTTACGCATATTTCTACAGGTGGCGGAGCTTCTTTAGAATATTTGGAAGGGAAAGTTTTACCAGGCATTGACTGCGTAAACAATAAATAACATGAATAAAAATCGGAGACCGGTTATTGCCGGCAACTGGAAAATGAATAAAACCCGTGATGAGGCTCTTCAGTTTATTTATACAATTACTCCGGAATTACCAAAAAATACGGATGTAGAAACTGTCATTTGTTCATCTCCTGTTTTATTACGTTGCTTAGTTAAGCGTCAAGGTGAAAACTTAAGGATTGGTGCTCAAACGATGCATCAGTCTGAATCAGGAGCCTTCACTGGTGAAGTATCACCTGTAATCTTAAAAAATTCTGGTGTTGAATATGTAATTATTGGTCATAGTGAAAGAAGAGCTTATTTCAATGAAACAGACGAAACTGTTAATCAGAAAGTTCTGGCAGCGCTAAAGCATGACATTATAGCAATCGCTTGTTGTGGCGAGACTTTAGAAGAAAGAGAATCCAATAAGACTGAAGATGTGATTAAGAGACAAGTCGTAGCGATGATGAATACTATTCCGGCGGATGCGGCTAAAGAGGTCATTATTGCTTATGAACCGATTTGGGCAATTGGCACTGGCAAAACAGCTACTAAAGAAATGGCTGAAGAAACTTGCGGTTTTGTTCGCAATGTTATCGAGCAATTATACGGCAAAGCTGTTAGTGATAAAATCAGAATTCTTTATGGTGGTTCTGTCACTCCTGCGAATGTTTCTGAATTATTGGCTCAAACTAATATTGATGGGGCTTTAGTAGGCGGTGCCTCTTTAGATTCAGAAAATTTTCTTAAACTTGTTAAAGCAGCTAAATAAATATTAACAAACAAAGCCTGAGATTTCAGGCTTTGTTAGGTATTAAACTAGAAACTACAAATTAAAATTCAATAACAGAAAAAAAATTATCACAATTTTTAAGGAGAAATATTATGAAAAAATTATTAATACTGGGCTTCTTACTTTTACTTGCTGGCTGTGCCAGAGATAATGATCTGGAAATAAGAATTATGGTTCCAGGAGGAGCTACAGCTATAGCGCATATTCATGTGCAAGGAAGCGAAGTTTACCTTGGAGCTAATGTTAGCTATAGCGTAGATGTCAGACAGGGAAGAGATCCTTTAGTCGCTGCTTTTACTTCGCAGACTCATGATATCGTAATTGCGCCTTTTGATTTAGGAGCACAATTATATAATCTAGGTAGTTTTAATTATCAGTTAGCCGCAATCGTTACTTTTGGTAATCTTTTCTTAGCTACTGTAATGGAAGAGGAATTTACTTTAGAAAGTCTTGAAGGTCGCGATATAATCCTTTTCGGACAAAACTCGGTTCCTGATATCGTGGTTAGGACGGCACTAGAAGGAATTACTCCAAATCAAATCCGTTATGTTAACGCAGCTGGAGATGCTCAGGCAGAGTTAGTTTTAGATAATTCAAATATTGTCTTACTAGCAGAGCCAAGTTTATCAGTAGCGCAAAGATTAGTACCTGGACTTCAAACAATAGATTTACAGGAAGCATTTTATCAGAAAACCGGACACAATTATCCGCAAGCAGGAGTATTTATTTCTAACAATCTAATTGATAATCATCCAGAAGTTGTCAGAAAATATTTAGAAGCAGTAAGAAATTCCACAGTTGAGGTTAATAAAAACCCAGCTGAAGCTGCGAGACTTGCAGTAGAATTAGAGTTTGGCTTTCCGGAAGCCGTATTAGTTACAGCAATCCCAAGATCAAATATTGGCTTTCAGACTCCGCAAGAAAGTATGGAAGACATTGTTTTCTTGCTTAATCGTATATTGGCGCTTAATCCGGCTCTTTTAAGCGGCAGATTACCGAGTGAAGCCCTTTATCATGTCCAAAAATAGCTTCCTAATTATTGGAAGCATCCTATTATTTTATCTTTTATTTTTACTTGGAAGTGTCTATTTTGACAATCAGATTATTTTTCCAAGGCCTAATCAAGTACTTTCAGCGTTATTTCAGTTATTTGGCGAACTAAGAACTTATCAGATTTTTGGAATGACATTTTTACGATTAGCAGTAAGTCTTTTGATTAGTTTTGTACTGGCTTTTATTTTAGCGCTTTTAAGTTATCTTTCGGATAGTTTTTTAAAACTTATAAGACCAATTATCTTATTTTTCAGAAGCATTCCCGTAGTTGCGATTATTGTGATTATTTGGGCTATGTTTGGTGATATTCGGGCACCTTATGTAATTACAACATTAATGGTATTTCCGATTATTTATCAAGCCTTATATCAAGGACTAAAGAATATTCGTAAAGATTATCTAGAAGTTTATTCTTTAGACTCAGGGCTGACGCCTTTAGTTTTTAAGTTAGTTTATCTGCCTTTGATGTTGCCTTTCATTAAAACAGCCTTTTTTCAAGCTTTAGGGCTTGGCATCAAAATTACGGTTATGAGCGAATTTTTAGTACAGTCAGAGTTTTCAATTGGCTCGGAAATTTGGCGTTACCGGAATTTATTAAGTTTTGACTTTATCTTTGCCTGGGTAATAATCTTAGTGTTGATTATCGCTTCGATTGAATATTTAGCTAAAAGTGTTTTAAAAAGTGAAAATTAATTTATCGAAAGCTGAGTTTTAGTACTTAGCTTTTTTTGATATGCATTTAGTTAGAGTCGCTAAATATTGACAAAATAATAGTTTTTTGATAAAATATTTTGTTGGAGTAATTAACGGAGGAATCATTATGAAAAAGCTTTTTGGAATAATAATTTTAATATTTGGCATCTTTCTTTTAACAGGATGTAATGCCGGTGAAATAAATCAAGATTTTGTTGGTACATGGGAATGGCTCCATGGTCCAGAGTGGCGATATGTGTTTAACGCTGATGGAACAGGTAACAGAGGCGTACCAGGTGATACGGAAACCTTTAGCTGGTCAACAAATAATGATCGCATAAATATCAATCGTAATCAAGCCGCAAGTGGTGAAATTCGCAATGAAAGATGGAGTTTCATTATTTCAGGAAATAGCTTGACTCTGAATAGCTTACAAGAAGCAGGATTAAGTTTTAGTTATATCAGACGTCTTGATGGTCAACAAAATCCTCTGATTATTGGGATCTGGCAAATGAATTTTGATTTAAGTTTGCACTACATATTTAAAGCAGACGGAACAGGTGAGCGTGGTTTTGATGGTTCTGAAATGGAAGCTTTTACCTGGTCAACTAGCAATAATCATTTGAATATGGATATGATTTATCAAAATCAGAATTATATTCGTAATGAAAGATGGACATTTACTGTTTCTGAAAATGTTCTGACGATTTCTAGTTTGCAAGAAGCAGGACTAACTATTAGTTTTGTGAGGTATTCAGAAAGAACGCAAAATCAAAATCTGATTGGCAGATGGAATTGGGAAAGTAACTTTGAATGGTTTTATCTTTTTAATCCTGATGGTACAGGTAGTTTTGGTCTTTCAGACAGAACAAATTTTAGCTGGTCAACTAGTGGAAATATCTTATTTATTGATATATTTTACGATGGTTATTATTATACAGATATCTGGACTTTTATGATTTCCGGAAATAGATTAACCCTTACTAGCCTTCAGTTTGCTGGAGAGACATATAGCTATATCAGAAATATGTCTGGTGATTTACTATAAAGCAAAAATAAAAGGAACTTAAAATGTATGTACATTTTCGGTTCCTTATTTATTTATTTATTTATCTATTATAGTATTCGACGATTAATTGTTCTTTAATTTCTGGTAAGAATTCGTTTCTTTCAGGTAAACGGATGAAAGTTCCTTCCATTTTTTCTTGATTGAAACTAACATAATCAACACGTGAAATAACTTGTTCTAAAGATGTCTTAATAATAACTAATTCACGGCCTTTATCCTTTAAAGAAATAACTTGACCAGGAACTAAACGATAAGAAGGAATATCAACTTTATTACCATCTACACGAATAAAACCATGATTAACGATTTGACGAGCTTGAGCACGTGTTCTTGCGAAACCTAAACGATATACAATATTATCTAATCTAGATTCTAAAAGGCGTAAGAAGTTCTCACCAGCTTTACCTTTCATTTTACTAGCTTCTTTAAAAGTTTTTAAGAATTGTTTTTCATTAACTCCATAAGTAAAACGCACACGTTGTTTTTCCTGAAGTTGAGTACCATAATCTTTTAATTTTGAACGTTTTTGTCCATGCATACCAGGAGCATAAGGACGTTTTTGTAATTCTTTTCCAGTTTCGGAAATAGAATAGTTTAATCGACGGGAAACTTTCCAGGTCGATCCTGTAAATCTTGACATATTTTTCTCCTTATCAAATTTAATTTTTCTGATGGAAAAAGTTTTCTTGTGACCTCTTGAGGTATAAACACTTATGATTTTGCCTCGCAGCCAGAGGGTACTTTCTTGCTTGTGTTATACTTGTCCAGAAACTAAGAAGGGCTGCTTTAACCAACGTTAAATATTATAACCCGCTTTCTTAAAAAAGTCAAGAAAAAAAGGCACTTTTTAGTGAGTACCTTTAATTCGTCATTTATTCACCTGAGTTTTGATCAATAGTATTATTTAAACCTGGGATTTCTCTTCCTAGAAAATCAGGAAGTTGAAGACCAGCATTTTTAAATACTTCATGTAAAGGCGGAACTGATTTTATTAAATTACTTAAGAAGTTAGAAGTTGAAGAACCTTCTTTACCATTAGCGCCACCGGCATTGTTATCCCAAACAGTAACTTTATCAATTTTGATGTTTTTAATCGCATCAACTTGAATGCCAACTAAAGTTTCTAATTTATCGGCTATTAATAGTTGTGTCGCACTGGCAGGAGAGTTATTAGCAGCAGCGACTAAAGCTTTTAAACCCGCTGCCCTTTTAAGTAATATTTCTTCCATACCATTAGCTTCGGCTTGCATGCGGGCAAAAATCGCATCAGCTTCCCCTTTGGCATGTCTGCGGATTTTTTCAGCTTCAGCTTCAGCCTGAAGTTCAATTCGTTTCTTTTCAATTTCTGCTTTAATGATAATGTCTGCTTCCTGAGTTGCTTTTTCTAAGGCCGCACGCGCTTGTTCGGCTGCTTGTTGGGCAGAATAAGCTTCCTGAAGGGCTTTGGCAGCCTGAATTTTTTCAGCCGCCACCGCAATCTTTAAGAATTCAGATTCTCTTTCACGACGAGAAGCTTCAGATTGAGAAATATTAACACGGGCTTCATTTTCCCCTTGAACGGCTTTAGAGTTAGCTAAGGCAACTTCAATACGTTGATCCATTTGAGCATTTGCTTCACCGATATCACCGTCGCGGTTTTTTTCCGCAACGCTTTTTTTAGCATCATTAATGGCTTTTGCGGCAGCTTCCTGACCAAGAGCTTTAATATAACCAGATTCATCAGTGATATCAGTTACGTTAACGTTAATGAGACGTAAGCCGATTTTCTTTAATTCAATTTCCACATTTTTAGAAACAGCATCTAAAAATTTATCACGATCAGTATTAATTTCTTCGATATCCATTGTCGCAATAACTAGACGTAGCTGCCCTAAAATGATATCTTGTGCTAGATTTTGGATTTGAATCGGACGCAAGTTAAGTAATCTTTCGGCGGCATTTTGCATAACACCTGTTTCCGTAGAAATACCGACAGTAAATATTGATGGAACATCAATTCTAATGTTTTGTTTAGAAAGCGCCTGCTTTAAATCAATCGCAATTGAAATAGGGGTCAAATGCAAGAAAGAGTACTTTTGAACTACTGGCCAGATAAAAGCAACCCCACCATGAATACATTTAGAAGAACGTCTCGTTCCGTCTGGATTTTTTCCGACCTTACCACTAATAACCATGATTTGGTCAGAAGCACATTTGCGAACGCGCATTAACATCGTGACTAGTCCTAAGAAAAGAAGTGTAACAAAAACAACGATAATAATTAAAACGGAAGGTGGTAAGCCACCCTCGGCGAAAAATAGAAAAGACATACAAATTTCTCCTTTTTTGTTTTTACCGCTATGCTTTGACTTAAATTATTAAGTAGCGGTTTTCCTTAATAATTTTTAAATAAATCTAAATATTAATGATTAAATTTCTGCTATATCATCAATATTTGCGTTAATTGGGCATAAAGCGAACTTCTTTTAATGCAAAATTGGCATTATGCTTTACTTACAATAACAGTAGTATCATCAAAGATAGCGACTACTTTAACTAAAAGACCCGTTTTAAGAGGAACATCACCTTCATTAATCGCATTTAATTCAGTCATTCGTTCCTGAAAAGTAACGGTAATTTTTCCCATGCCCTCATTTTTAGGGGGAATCGGAATATAAACAGTGCCGATTTTATCTAAGGCATTTTTAATTTCCATATTTCCGTGTTCCTGGATTCTGGCGGTTTGTTGCATTATCAAAGCATTCGCAAACAAAGAAAGTAAGCCAATTAAAAAAGAAATACCGATGACCCAGGCCACATGCAAATCAGTTCCGCCTAAAGCGAAGCCGGACCAGCCAAGAAGTATCAAAAATGAGATAATACCCCGCACACTTAAAACTTTTAATCCAGCTATTCCATAATCAATATCAGTTGAGCCATCATAAGAAACATCCGCATCGCCTCCCGCAAGACCAATAAAAAGCGCAAGCATCTGTAAAAATAATACTAATGTCGAGACAACAGCGATAAGGAAGAAAACCTGTTGTAAGGCACCTAAACCGTTAAACCAATTCATAAAAATTTCTCCTTTCTTAACTAATATTTATTATATCAGAAAAGATGATTTTTGACAACTATTATTATAATTAATTTATTTATTTTGATATTTTAAGGAAAAACAATTAGCTATAATCAAATCCATAGAATTTAGACTTGATTTATTGCGTTTTTTTCTGTATAATTTTTAGTTGGAAGAAGTTGATATTATGTATGACAGAATTTTAATTAGATATGGGGATTTAACATTAAAAGGAAATAATAAAAAAATATTCCTTAATCGCATCTATCAGACTGTTAGAAATAAGTTTGCCAAAACAAGTGTTACGATTGAAAAAACCTTTGATCGGATGTATATTATTTTAAACGATGAAAGCATTGAAGATTGTCTTAAGCGCTTAGGAACGGTCTGTGGATTATATTCTTTTAGCCCCGCTATTAAGGTTGAATCCAATTTAGAAACAATAATCAGCTCCTCAATTGAGCTTTTGAAAGATAAGATCAAAGAGATTGTCACTTTTAAAGTAGAAACCAAAAGAGCCAATAAAAACTTTCCGATGACAAGTCCGGAAATTTCTAAGGCAGTCAGTAAAGAAATTCTTAAAGTTTTAGGTGGGGTACTAAAGGTTGATGTTCATAACCCAGAAAAGACCTTAAGAATCGATGTCAAGAATGAATATACCTACCTTTATTTAGATGAGGTTTTTGGTCTTGGTGGTTTTCCGCCAGGCATCTTAGGTAAAGGCTTATTATTAATATCGGGTGGTATTGATTCACCAGTTGCGGGTTTTTTAGCGATGAAACAAGGAATCGAAATCGAGTGTCTGCATTTTGAATCAACACCTTTGACACCAATTGAATCTGCTCAGAAAGTTATCGATCTGACAGCTGCTATTTCTAAATATAGCTTAAATAATCGCATTAAATTACACATGATTAATTTTGAGAAGATTCATCAATTAATTCTAAAAGAAGTTCCAGAAAGCTATATGATTACAATTATGAGGCGGATTATGTATAAAATTGCAGCCTTGATTTGTGAAAAGGATAAAATTTCTTGTATCGTTAATGGTGAATCTGTTGGTCAGGTTGCTAGTCAGACTTTAGAAAGTATACAAGTAGTCAATGAAGTAACAAATTTACCAGTTATCAGACCTGTAGTTACATATGACAAATTGGAAATAATTAAAATAGCTAAAAACATTGAAACTTTTGATATTTCTATTAGACCTTTTGAAGATTGTTGTACAGTTTATGTGCCAAAAAGTCCAGTCACCAGACCGACTTTAAAAAGATGTCTGGAAATCGAAAGAAAAACGGATTTCAGTGCTTTAATTGAAGAAGCAGTGCAAAATTATAAGGCTCGTTATATTGAAAAAGATCAGGGTTTCGACTTAATAAGTGAAGGTTTTATAGTTAGCGATATTTTCTAGTATCAATCTAAAATGCCACCATATAATATAGGCATGGAGGTGGTTCAAGATGCCGGAAAAAAAGAAATCAAAATCGAAAACAGCGATGAAAGCTCCTGGGAAAAAGTCCAAGAAAACAGGAACAATGCGAGTTGATCCAACAAAAATGCATTATGAATATTCCTCGCAGTTAAACTGTGATAGCGAGTACTCATGTGATTTATCTATGCAGAGAAAAGCTCCTTCTAAAGCAAAAAAAAATAAATAGTCCGAAGGGACTAAAGCCTTAAGCACTCAAATTCAGAGTGCTTATTTTATTTGAATTGAAAAAATCTTCCAAAATGGAAGATTTCCAGCTTTTCCTTGCGGATAATGAATTATTCATGTATAATAGTTTGAAGCGAATTTTTATAAACAAAATATTTTTTTAGAAAATGCAAACTGACAAAAACAATCACAAAGTACAAAAATAGTTTAATAAGCATAATCATCGTTATAGTAAAGAAAAACTCAAATGGCAACATCTGAATCAAATGTGAAGTAGCCGGAAAGGTCCAAGTTCCATCTTCGAAAAGCAAAACATGAAAGATTTCAAAAACAAATTCAAAGTTAATAATCGATAAAACTGTTAAGAAAAGCATTATGCCAACAATAGAAATCAATGTCCATTGAAACCAGGTTATAAAATTTTTATTTATGAACTTCCGACGGAAAAAGAAGTAGATGATTGTCAGGAATACAAAGATAAGTGAGCAATAAAAAATAATGCGACCGCCATTAAAAAGTACTAAAACATCGTGCATATGATCTAGTTCAAATTGATTAAAGAAAGGGCGAAGTTCGCCGTTGACTTCAAAATAGTATTGCATCGAGTCGCGATTATTACGAAAGTATTCAAGCATGATATATTTGGCATTTCGAAAGTGTTCTAAATCATCAAAGTTTGTTTGTTCGTGGATTTGTAGTCTTTCGAACATAAAATCATAAAAACGATTGTTAAAAGTTAGAGGCATTACCGCAAGAAAAACAATAATTAAGAAACTAGCGAAGCCTAGTATTACAATTATTAGTCGATCTAATATTTTTATAGTATCACAACCTTTAGTAAAATTAGGAGTTTATATGGATAAAAATCGTCTTAAAGAATTACAGAAGTTAAAAATGAATAAATATCGTGATAAGCACTTTCTTGTGGAAACCGAACATTTAGTTGAAGAAGCTTTAAAATACACTAAAGTAATAGAAATATTTTCTACTTATCCGAAAGATAACCAAACTTTAATCACAGAAAGTGAAATGAAAAAACTCACCTCAACGGTCTCGAATGTGAAAACAATTGCTTTAGTAGAAAAGAAGCAGGCAATAACTAAAAGTCAGTTGGTTCTCGCTCTAGCAGATGTGCAGGACCCTGGTAATGTCGGCTCTTTAATAAGAAGCGCTATTGGTTTTGGTTTTAAACAAGTTTTATTATCCCCAGGTTGCGCTGATTTATATAACAGTAAAACAATAAGAGCTTCACAAGGCGCTATCTTTCAGGCAGGGACCAAGGTTTCTGATTTAAAAAAAGAGATAGCTGACTATAAAAATCAGGGCTACCGAATTATCGGCACGGCCTTAAAGGATGGAAGGCCTTTAAAATCATATGAACAAAACAATGAAAAAATATTTCTTTTGTTAGGAAACGAAGGAAGTGGCTTACCTGAGGATATTATTGCGTTATGTGATGATCTGTTGTTTATTGAAATGACAGGTATTGAAAGCTTAAACGTATTAGCCGCAGGAAGTATTTTAATGTATCAGCTTAAAGGTTCTTCAATGGGATAAAGTGGTTCAAGGTTAGCTAATTCTTTAAACATCTTATCTGTAAAAAGTGTGCCTTGCAAGTGGTCATATTCATGCTGGAATACAATGGCGATATAGTCTTTAAAAGATACCCGCTTTTTAATAAAACGATCTTTTTCAAAATCCAGAAAATAGGCTTCCACGAGAATTGAACGATAACGTGGTGTTAACATACCTTCTGTTTCTTTTGAGACACTTAAGCAACCTTCGCCACCTGGAATGTAAGTCATTTCTTTACTTCTTTTAATGATTTTTGGATTTAGAACACCTAAAACATGGAGTTCGCCTTCTAGGTCATGAGTTATTATCGCAAACATTTGTTTAGGAATATTGACCTGTGGCGCTGCTAAACCAACAGCTGGGCGCATATTAGCGTCAGTTTTGTCCGGATTTTGCGATTCCAGAACATAAGAAAGCAGATTCCTTAAGATTTGTTTATCTTCAGGAGAGACTGGTAATTTAACTGGTTCAGATTTTTTTTTAAGATTTGGATGATCATCCATAATTATATCATTACTTTTAAACATAGAAAACACCTCATAATCATTATAACACAAAAAACAAAAAAACCAAGTATTAAACTTGGTCTTAAGCTGTTTTCTACAAACTAGAAGCGGGCAGCGCCGATGATTACTAAAAGAATAAATAATACTAAAATAAGAGCGTAAGCATAGCCTCTTCCAGACCCTCCGCAATTGCTTGCACCATATCCAGGCATAAATCCTGGTTGACCAAAACAGTACATATCTGTCACCTCCGTCTATTAATAAAATATGCACAAATTTCAATTTGGAATGTGTTTTTTACCTAGATCTTCTCAATCTTCCATGAACATGTCGTTATCGTACTTATCGTCATTTCTAAGACCTAGATAGTTTTCAATCCTTCGTAAACGATTATTTAAATTCCTGAGTTTACGATTGGTCTCTTCCAGCTGGTAAAAAACCTGCTGAAACTGGTTTTCCGGAAAATAACCGTTATAGTTCGGCGGCACATTCGGATTACGGTTATTTTTGAATCGATCAAACATCTTAACACCATCCTGCTATTAATATATGTCAAAGACTGAAAATGGTTAATAAGGAGATTAAATTATGCGCATAGATAAATATTTAAGTAATCTGAAATATGGCTCAAGAAGCGAAATAAAGGCTTTAATCAAGGCTAATAAGATTACAGTTAATAATCAGAAAGTTAGCGATTCAGGGCTAAATATCGACCCAGCTAAAGATATAATTAAGGTTTTTGAAGAGGAAGTTCTTTATCGGGAAAATGTTTATTTATTATTAAATAAGCCAAGTGGTTATCTGTCTGCGACTAAAGATAATTTACACAAAACGGTTCTGGATTTAATAAAAGCACCTTTTAATCGTTTTGACTTAAAAATATGCGGCAGACTGGATCTTGATACAGAAGGACTTTTAATTTTAACTAATGACACGGAGTTTATTCATAATTTTACTAATCCTAAAAAAGATATCTTAAAAAAATATTATTGTCTTTTAAGAGATAAATTAAAAGACTTTGAAGTTATCACTAAGGGAGTAATTTTGAAAGACGGTAAAGGTGAAGATTATTTTACTAAACCTTGTAAAATAGAGCCAATCGATGACTACTCTTGTTATATTTATCTTTCTGAAGGAAAATTTCATCAAGTCAAACGACTTTTCCAATATATAAATAATGAAGTCGTTTATTTGAAACGCTTAGCGATTGGCGAATATAATCTTCCGGAAGAACTTAAATTAGGTGAGTATCTGGAATTCAGAAAAGAGGAAAAATTATGCAAAAAGCAGTAAAAGATTTTATTAAGGAATATAAGCTTCAAGCAGATATTCAAATCAGATGTCTTGACTTAGTATCTGAAGTTGGCGAACTAAGCAAAGAAATAATTAAAGCCACAAATTATGGTAAGAAAGCTTTGGCCACAAATAGACAAATGTTTGAAGAAGCTGGAGACTGTTTATTTTCCTTATTAGCACTTTTTTGTGAAATGAATGTTGATGCGGAAGATATCTTAAAACGAGCCTTAGAAAAATACAAACAAAGATTTATTTATAAAGGTGACATTAATTCTAGTTAATTTAGGAAAATATATGAAGTTTTTGGGCATATTGTAAGCAATAATAAATTTGGTACAGAATAACTCTGGGTGGAAATTTGCTTATGAGGAAAGAACGATCAAATTTTATTAAAGAAGCCAAGGTCTTAGGTGCCGGGATTTTTATTAGCCGGCTTTTAGGCTTGCTTTTTGTGTTTCCCTTTGCCAAGATGATTGGTCCGGCAGGAGTTTCCTTATATACTTATGCTTATGTGCCCTATACTCTATTTTTAGATCTTTCCAGTTTAGGAATTCCAATGGGATTAAGTAAGCTCGTTGCGAGATATAATGCTGAAGATAATCAAGATATGAGTCGCTTAATCTTTAAAGTCAGTCTTTTGATTATGGGCGCAGTTGGTTTTATAAGTTTTATTTTGATTAATTTACTAGCTCCTTTCTATGCACGAATGGTTTTGGCTGGTAATGACTCGCTTTTAAATCATTTTAATGATGTCGTAATGGTTATCAGAATTGTCAGTCTGCCTCTTTTGATTGTGCCGATAATTTCTGTAATTCGTGGTTTCTTCCAAGGTAATTTCTATTTTTATCCAACGGCTGTTTCTCAAGTAATTGAACAAATTGTCAGGGTAACTTTTATTCTTGGTGCCACTTATATTGTTTTATATCAATGGCAAAGAGCTTACACAGAAGCGGTCAACTATTCCGTTTTAGCCGCTTTTTTAGGTGGTTTATTTGCGTTAGCTTATTTGCTTATTGAACTAAAAAGACGCAATCTCTGGAATTTTAAGACAAAAGAAAAAAAGAGCAGAAGCGTTATTAAACAGATTGTTAAATATTCTATTCCATTCGCTTTGTTTGGTATCTCATTTTCGGTCTTTCAAATGATTGACAGCTTATTTTTTAACAGTGCAATGCTTAAAAATGGTGTTACGAATCCGGAGTTTTACTATGGAATTTATTCTTTTAATGTGCAAAAATTAGTATTTATTCCGATTTCTTTGTTTCTTTGTTTAGGAACGACAATTATGCCAGATATAACTCAGGATGTCGCAATTAAAGATTTTGATCAAATTCAAATGAAAACAGAAAAGTCCTTTCAATGGATTTTTTGGCTTTTAATCCCTTTGACATTTTTCACATTTTTTCATAGTCAGTCAATTTATAATGTTTTTTACACGCCTGAACAATTAGGTGGAGCAGTCTTAAGAATTTATGCTTTCTTGATTATTATTATAGTTATTAATGGTTTATTAGTTAATATCTTACAAGGCTTAAATGTTTTAAAAGCTACGATTGTTGCGATCATTGCCGGGCTTATTGTTAAATTCTTATTGTGCTATATTTTAATTCGTTACTTTGGCTTTGCAGGAGCGATTCTTTCCAGTCTGCTAGGCTTTGGTGTAACAATTTTAGTAAATCTGCATAATTTAAGAAAGAGTTCAGCATTAAAAAGCCAGACAATTGCCTATGCATTTAAATGTCTTTTGATTAGCACCTTGGCAATACTGGTAGTTTTAGGCCTTAATCATTTTCTGCCGATAAATGTTGAAAGCTATCTGACTAATTTTATAGGTCTAGGAATTTATTTTGCAATTTTTGCGATTATTTATTTTTCTGTTAGTTTTAAAGCACATTTATGGCCGAAAAAAATAAAATAATAGTAGAGGGGGTTTGACTATGGGAAAAAGTGTTCAGGAATTCAGAGAGTTTATCAAAGATTATCCTAAAATCAAACAAGAAGTGCAAGAAGGTAAAACCAAATGGCAAAATGTTTATGAAGATTGGGTAATTTTAGGACCGGAAGATTCTAAATGGTCTAGTTACAAAAGCGAAGATAGTAGTCCTTTTCAAACAAACAGTGCTCCTAACAATACCTTTGAAAATTCCCCATTCAATACAGCTAAAAAAGAAACATCCACGCAATCAGAAACAAAAAAAGAAGCTACCGGTAAGTTTAATATGGCTCAGACAAGTGAACTTGTTAAAAGTGCCTATGGCTATATCAAAAAAGTTAATACCGATCAGGTTGTTAAAACATTGAGTAATGCTCAGAAAGTTATGGGACTTGTTCAAGGCTTTATCGGTGGCGGCATGGCTGGGGCAGGCTTAGGAGCTCTGAAAAAGAGTACCGGAGATCCACTTTTTGATAAAAAATTTGATGAGTGGTACTAATGACAAAAGAAATCTTAACGCAGTTATATGCCCAACCAGAAGTTCTTAATTATTTACGCTTTAATCCGGAATGGTATAAAATTCTTTATCATCAACCAGAACGATATAAAGAGTTTGAAGAAGAAGCGAAGTCACATCTTAAAATCAGAACTTATGATAAGATTGAAAATTTTAAGAATCAATTGAGTTTTTTATCGTCAATCATTGCTTACGCAACTAAATAAATTAATTTTCTGCTAAAATTTTTTTAGCGGAATTTTTTATTTTATGATATAATTTTTACAGGTGGATTTTTATGGGATATACAAAAGTTCTGATGCTTGCGAAAAATATTGGTGAGGATTTAAGGAAAACGCCGGAAGTGATTCGCTATAAGACTTTAGAAGAAGTACTAATTACATCTTTAAAGTGGCAGAAATACCATGAAGCTCTCAAACAATATGAAGCTGATAAAAATAACAAAGAAATCTTGATTCAGGCTAAAAAAGAATTTCAAGATGAAAATTATCAGGAATATATTCGAATCGAACAAAAAATAAATCATTATCTAGGTGATATTAATGAGCGGATTGCTAGAGCAATTTCGGTTAATATCAGCTATTTGAACCAAATCGGTATAAAAGAAGGCGGTAAGGATTCATGTTCAAAAGAAAATCATTAATTGTTTTTTACAATAACAATCAAGCTTTATCAACACTCGAAAGCTTAAATGTTAATCTGGTTTATAAATCAGAACGGCTTAGCTATGCAGTAATCTACTTTGACGAAGAACGCACTAAGCAAATTTTTGGCACTTTAAATAATAACAGTCATATTACAGGAATAAGTGAATCGAAAACAAGTATGGAGCATATGTTTTTTTAATATAGGGTGAAGAAAAATGATTTATGATATCTATCTTCAAAGTTTACCTGATTACTATATAACTAAAGAAAACTTTAATCAATCTTTAAAGCCGGAAAAAGCGAAAACTTTTTTCGCCTATGATAAAGAAAAAATCGTTGGTTTTACACTGGTTCATAAAAATCATCTAACTTTAATTTGTGTTTTGCCTGCTTATCAAAGACAAAAATACGGAACAAAAATGTTAAAAAAAGCAGAAGAATTTATTCTTGAATCTGGCTATTCTAAAATTAATTTAGGTGGTGGCCCAGCTAGTATCTTTCAAGGCGCAACTATTAATTCCAAGCCCTTTTTTGAGTCTTTTGGCTATAAAGCCAATTGGACAAGCGTTAATATGATGCTTGCGATAAAAGATTTTTCTTTGAAAAATGTTAATATTCCGGCAGTAGAAACTAATATTTCTTTTCGCTTAGCAAAAGAAACCGATAAAATAGAACTTTTAAAAGCGGTTAATGACGCAGATAGCTCTTGGCTGGAAATTTTTAAAAACTGCACTGAGCCTGTTTTATTAGCAATTGAAGATAATAAAAAGATTGTTGGTTTTGAAATATTTTCTAATGCCAGATTCAAACAAGGATATCAAAAGGCTTCAGCACTTGGTTGTGTTGGGGTTATTCAAAGTGCCAGACAAAAAGGAATTGGCAGAAGAATGGTACTGGAAGGGATTATTCGACTAAAAGAACAAGGCGTTGAGGCAATTGAATTATTATATGTAGCATTAGTTGATTGGTATGGTAGGTTAGGTTTTAAGGTTGTTTCTGAACAATGGATGGCTGAAAAAATAATAAAATAGACAGGCACTTTATCTCTTTTTCCATGTCGATGTGCCAGCCCCAAATGCGAGCCAGAAGTTTATAAGTCACAAGAATAATAAAAGAGACAATCAAATAAATGAATAAAATGCGGTATAACTCAAACCAAAATAACAAAAATGCAGCTCCGGCCGTAAAATTAAAAACAAGAAGAAGCTTATTTTTGGGCGGTTACAAATTTTTAAAAATAAATCTCTGAAAAATATTCTAATATTTGTTTCATGCGCTAGTCTCTATTTTTCAAGTCTCAAGATTTCCTCTTGTTGTTTTATGATGATTTCATTTTGCATAATTGTTTCGTTTAGTGTGACTTTAGGGCTTAAAATCTCGATATCGGTATAGGCATCATTAACATAATTAGGGAAAAGAAACCTGCTTAATGTAATTTTTCTTGAAATAGTTTTAAAACGTCCGCATTCAAGTTTGATTTTTTCATTTTCGCGTGCAATTAATCCAACTTTTTCAAATCTTTCCAAATGTCCCCTAAATTTCTTACGCTTATTCGCAACAAACGAGCCAGTTCTTTGTTTCCAGACGTAATAACATAATAGCTATTTGCTTAAAAATATTTGCAAAATTTTTCCAATAATTCATTATATTCTTTTAATTTTTCATAATCTCTAGTCGATTTATCCATAAAAATACTCCTTTAATCAGATTAAAAACAAAAAAGGCAAACGCAAAAAAGTTCAACCTTTTGAAATATTAAATTTTTTTGGTAATTTTAAAGCTTTCCGCAACATTATTATATCAAAAATTAAATAATGTATTATTAAATAATTTTTGCATTTATTTTACTTAACTATTATACAAAATTCGATTTTTATTGCCTTTATTTCATTTTCATAATATAATAATTCTGACAAAGCAATTTCATATAATTGAAAGAATCATAAAAAGGGGTGAATTAGAAGTGAATAAAAAAAATGTAATAATAGCTGCACTATTAATTATATTTAGTTTTTTAGCATTAAGCGCTTGTAGTTCAAACAATGGAAGAATTAAAGGTAGTGATGGAGCACAATATAGTGCTCGATTTTACAGACCATTTTTAGATTTTTTTGTTGTAAATGATGATTTGACATTAGTTTCTAATATACAAGAATTAAGTCTTTGGCATAAAAATATAATGGAGGAACATAGTAATCAATTGAATAAAATTGATGGACTTCATCCTGAAGTTATAGAGCAACGGAAAAAGGATTTTAATAATTTCATTTATAGTATTATAAAAAATCATGGAAAAGATTTTTTTGAGACTAATCAACTCATAATAATGCCTGTATTACGCTCCGATGCTTCCGAATCATTTGAAGTTAGAAGAATAAGTTATTATAATTCTGCGTTAACAATTGATTTAAGAACAAGACGAAGAAGTGGAAATCATGAAGGAGTGTCAATTTTTTTCGGGATTATTGAGATAACTAGGTTTTCAACAGACTTAATTTTGAATTTAAATATAGAATAAATTGGAGAAAAAAATGCGAGATATTTGCTTTACTAAAATGAAAATAACATTATTTACTGTTGTATTTTTTGTCATGGTAACCATTTTTTTAGTAGGTATAAACAATATTAAAATTAATGCAAAATCAAATTCATCAGTCGAATTATTTTCTTATTCTTATTTTTCAAATATGGACAATAGCACTAGACTTGTACAAGAAGTTATGAGAGAAATTAGAACAGAATCTATATTAAGGAATGGTCAAACGCAATTTATATATACTGATAATTTTTCTGGTATTTTCATTGATAATCAAGGGTTGTTGAACATTGCTCTAGTTTCGGGATTATCGAGAAACATCTGGTATTCATTTATTGGAAACGACCAAATTATTTTTTTAGAAGCAACATACTCATACAACCATTTATCAATGATCAAGAATGTCATTTTGCCACTTATGGAAAAATATGAAATATTTGAATTAGGAGTTTGTGATAGATATAATCACGTCTTTGTATATTTGACTTGTAAATCAAATTCATTTAAAATTATTAACTTTTTGCGGGAATATGGTATTTATAGTGAAAGTTCAATAAACTTTATTATTGATTCAAAAGGCATGCCGAAGCAAGAACTGCTTATGCTGGAAATGAAATACACCATCGCGGGAGCATAGGAGCGAATGCAATTTGCAATATTTCAGGAAGATTCGGAATTTTGACCAATGAACATGTTGCATGGACTCAACATAATTTTAATTTGAGTCATTTTAATCCCTTGGATAGGACTTCACTTGCTATAAATAGAGGTGGAGACCCAGATGCAAGAGGAGTGCACGGAAGTGAGATACCAAACTATATTGCGACTATTGACGCCGCATTCGTACCATTTGCTGATCCAAGCCGTTGGAATCCAACAGCCTACGCAAGAACATCTAGAGAAACTTATACGAATATTAGATTAGGTAATGAAAGTCAAATTATCGATGGCAAATTAATAAGGCAAGTTGGATTTGCCACTGGAAGTACACCTGGCACAATTACGCGCCGAAATACTACTGTATCTTCTTATAATGCTGAATTTAGTCTGTTTACAACAAGAAATAATGTTTTCCGGCATAATGCAGAAACAGCTGGTGGAGATAGCGGTGGACCAGTTTATTTTGTTGATGAGGAATCAGATACTTTATATTTGATTGGCTTGCATTTTACAGGAAGAAAAACACTTTTTGGAAATTTTTATGGACATGCTTGCCGAATATCAGAAGTAATAAGAATTCTTGATGTGACTCCAATAACCAACGATACACCACTTGGCTTGACAATTGAAGATAATGTTGTGACAGGTTATGTGCCACGTCCAAGCTTTAATGGACATATCAATGTTCCTGAAGGGGTAATTGCTATTGGTTCAGGAGCTTTTAAAAATCAAAACTCAATTACAAGTGTTACTTTACCTAGAAGTTTAAGAACAATAGATAATCAAGCATTTGAGGGTTGCATAAATTTACAATCAGTAAGATTTGCACCTAATAGTGAGCTACAAACAATCGGAAACAATGCCTTTCGAGATTGTTGGCGATTAAGCGATTTTGAAATCCCCATGGGGGTACGAGAAATTGGCCACGATGCATTCCAGCACACACGATTAACTCATATTACCATACCAGGCTCGGTTACTTATATAGGCGCAAGAGCTTTCAGACATTCTCAACTAAGAACTGTTTATATATTAAGACCATCATCTGAAATAGCATTCACAGGAACAGTTGCGGGAGGGTCACAAATCTTTGATGGAAATCACCATCAGTTAACTATAAGGTTTCCTGATTGTATAAGTTTAAGAGCATATTCAACAGCTTTTGGTTGGCGCGAATTTTCCGACCGAATGTGGTCTAATACCTATCTAAATCAAATTCATTTGGAATTAAATCAAACTAGGAATATTGCGCAAGACTTAGTTTCTGGAAGAAGAGAGTATACATTCTTTAATGATAGTCCTAGATTTGTTCAAATAACATTATCCGGAACTGTTATGCCTTGGGATCGGATGATTGTTGTCCGTAATGGAAACAGACATCAAATTGAAGTGCTTGACGGTATGGGAATGGCTGAAAGCAGTATGTTTTCAACACAAGTTACAGTTTTTTTACCTAGTATCGGTAATTTCTTTATTGATGTTAATCATCTTAGTGGCTTTAATCAGATATTCTTACGAATTGAAGAAGCACAAAAGCATCAAGTGGATTTTTCACCAAGCGCCCCGTTAAGATTAAATATTTTTAGAGGTGTATATGGTTCGGAAATGCATAGAGTTGTGCTAACCCAAAATGCAAGGTTTAATGTTTCTATTCCAAATACACTAGGTTTGATATTTATTATTTACCGTTTTGATGGAGTTGGTTTTGATTTTAGTCAATCACATTGGTTTTTTAATGGTGGTAATGATACTGTAACTTTACCAGCGGGTATATACTACATGGGCTATTTTAACGCACCACGTGGTTGGTCTGGAAATATTAATATTACAAGGATTAATGTGCCTTTAATGTTTTCCATGAGTTTAATTTCAACAGAAATAAATCATAACGCATTGACAGATGAAGATTTTGAAATACTAAGAATAATTTTAAACAAAGATTTGAGAGAACAAGATGAAAGAATTTGAGAAAAAAGCCTCCAAATTATGGAGACTTAAATTAATTTATCTTGTGAATAATTCCCAGTACAGAGTAGTTAAAAGTTCGCTAAACTCAGGATCTAAAGCATCAAGATTATCATTCCAAATTGCCCCCTGTGTCACCCAACCGACAGTTTCACCGTTATTCCTTCTAAGGATTGTTGGTACACGCATCATTGGAATATCATTATTTACACCAGTCATTTCTTCACTAGTAAAGGCTAACTTTTCAATTAAAGCCCTGTATCTTTCACCAGCTTCGGTTCTGATTGCCCGAATGTCAAAATAATAAATTCGTTCAAAACCAGCTTCTTTAGCTAAACGATTTACATAACCAATAGCACCCTGACAAAATGGACATTCAAAAAAGGCAAAGAAAATAAGTATGTCGTTGTTGCTAGTTAAAACATTGTTCATTAAATCACTGTAACTTATTTGCACAAGAATATGGTTTGGATCTCTTAAGTTCGGATAGGCTTCAAGTATTTCTTCGTGAGTTCTGATTTCGCAATCATCTGCATTTGAACTACAGCCTGTAAGAACAACAACCATTAATAATAAAAAGATAATTTTTTTCATATTTCCTCCTTGGATAACTATTCTAAATTATAAGAATATTATAGCATATCTTAATAATGATAGGCAATATTATATACAATAAATATCGCTAGAATATCAAAGAAATATGGTAAATTATGTTATTTTAATAACAAAAGAACGCCTTATTATAGGCGTTCAATTTCTAATTATATAATAGGCAGTTACTCAATAAGTTGTGTCTTGTCTTCTAGTTCATCGTTGACTTTATCCTTCTTTTTGACAGAAAAACCAACAAGCATTCCAAACAGCAAACCAAAAGTTAAACCTATTGCGATGGAAATACCCATGTTTATACTTTCAACAAAAAGACCAATAAGCAAGCCAATCATCATGCCAAAAATCATTCCGTAACATAAACCTTCGTTTATATAGTTTTTTTCCGAAGAATCTTTTTTGTCCATAATTATACTCCTCAAATTTGATTTTGTTGAATGTATTATATTGTTATCTGGTGGACCCGGAGGGATTTGAACCCCCGACCCTCTGCACGTCAAGCAGATGCTCTCCCACTGAGCCACGGATCCTTATTTTTACCTGAATGATATTATATCACATTTCCTTTTTAAATTAAAGAGCTTTTGATAATTTTTTATGTAAGTTGCTAGATAATAGATAATTCTGGTCAAAAAACTTACTCTTACAAATTTTTTTAACGGAGGGTTTAAGTGTCTAGTGTCGAATTAATTAAATTGACTAATCTTTATTGGCATGATAAAATTAGTTATGATATAACTTTTTGGAGGCTAATTATGTTCAATAAAAAAATGCTTTTCTTAGGATTATTATTAGTTTGCTCAATGTCTTTAATTGCGTGTCAAAATAAACACATTACCTTATCGGAAACGGAATTAATTATTGAAATAGGAGAGGAAGTCGTTATAAATGCTAACTCTTCGTCCAATGATTTAATTTGGAGTTCATCAGCTAATGAAATAGCGATTTATAGAGCTGGTAAAATTATTGGTTTAAGTGAGGGAACGGCAATAATAAAAGTAGCTATTAATGATGCTTTACATGTTTATGCTAAATGTATCGTTACAGTTTTGCCGGAAGAAGAGTTTATAATCACTTATAATTTAAAGAACGGCATAACAGAAAATCCAACATTATTTACAAGGAATATGCTTCCTCTTAAGTTGTTTCCAGCTCAAAAAGCTAATTATGATTTCTTAGGATGGTATTTAGAACCAAACTTTTTAACTAACATAACCGAAATAACAAAACCAAGTAATATTAGGCTTTACGCCCGTTGGCAAACTAGCGAATTTGAAAAAGTAATAGATATTACTTATGAATTAAATGGTGGAATTAATCATCCTGATAATCCAAACTCAATCTATCTTAGTAATTTGCCGTTTGTTTTGTTGCCCGCCACAAAAGAAAGATATAACTTTTTAGGTTGGTTTGATAAAGCGGATCAAGAGGTTTTCTATATTGATGCAAATATAGTCAGTCCACTACAAATTTTTGCGAGATGGGAAAGAAGGCCTACAAGAATAATCTATCATTTGAATGGTGGAATTAATCATCCAGATAATCCTCTGGAGTTCAGAGAATCTGATCTTCCGATTATCCTTTTTAATCCAACAAGAGAGGGTTATCAGTTTTTTGGTTGGTTTATTGATTTAGATTGTAGTGCTGGCTGGCCTGTAACTGAGATTTTTTACGATTCTGGTTTCGATATAATTCTTTATGCCAATTGGGGACTAATTCATAATCCGGAAAACGAAGTTTATAAAGAAAGATGGGGAATTTATTTTATAAAATCTAATTAACAAAGTACACTATTTAAATGAAATTTTTCTTTTTAGCAAAAAAATAAAGCGAATAATCGGACTAAAATTGTTTTTACAACTGATTTATGATATAATTGTCCTAAAAAAGAAAGGATAAAAAAGCAATGTTAAAAATAATAAATTTTTCTAAGAATTATCCAAACGGTAAGGTTGGTGCTAAAAACATTAATCTGGAAATAAAAGCAGGTGATCTTTATGCTTTTATCGGTCATAATGGTGCAGGTAAAACTACCACGATTAAAGCAATCGTAGGGATTCACGATTTAACATCAGGAGATATTCTCATGGATGAGATATCAGTAGTTAAAAATCCGATGGAAGTCAAAAAAAGACTAGCTTATATTCCTGATAATCCAGATGTTTATACAGCTTTGACAGGTATGCAGTATTTAAGTTTTATCGCTAACATCTTTAAAGTTAACAAAGAAACATTTAAAGCTTTAACGGAAAAATATGCGGCTGATTTTGAGCTGACAAAAGATTTGAATAATCCAATCTCATCATACTCACACGGAATGCGTCAAAAAATTGTTTTGATTTCGGCTTTAATTCACCAGCCAAAGCTCTTGATTCTTGATGAACCTTTTGTTGGCTTAGACCCAAAAGCGGCGTTCACATTAAAAACTATTATGAAAGAGCACTGTGAAAAAGGTGGCGCTATTTTCTTTTCTACTCATGTTTTGGATGTTGCGGAAAAACTTTGTAATAAAGTGGCGATCATCAAGGCTGGAGAAATCATCGCTGATGGATTAATGGATGATATTAAAAAAGACTCCAGTCTGGAAGCTATCTTTTTGGAGAATTCCAATGCGTAATCTATTAATCTTAATTGCTAATAATTTTAATATTTTAGTTGGTACAATGCTCGGTCAAAGAGGACGAACTGATAAAAACAGAAGTATTGTTGTTATTTCATTGTTAATCTTAGCCTTTTTCGTCATATCATTTTTCATTGGTTGGCAAGCTTTTATGCTTTTTGGTAGCTTAGAAGGTTATGAAAAACTAGTATTCTTCAACGGTTTTATGCTGGTATTGATTATTGTTCTTTTTTTATCTGTAATGAAAATTTCCGGACTATCTTATACTAATAATAATGATGCGGATTTACTTTTATCATTACCGATTAAAAGAACAACAATCGTAGCTTCAAAGGCTTTTACAAAATACCTTTTTGATTTAGCTTTTGTATTCCCGTTACTATTTCCTTACTTTGTGGCTTATCAAATACAAGTCGGTATTTCACCTATGATTTTAATAGCTGGGACTATATCGGTATTGATTATTCCATTATTATCTGTTGGTCTTACTTATGTTCTGGATTTTTTAATTAGTCGTCTTTTCAATAAGAGTCGTTTTGCCTCATTGTTTAAGACTTTTATCATTTTGATTTTTCTAATAGGAATCATAATATTTTCATTTTTAAGTGGCATGCTTATTGAGAATATGGATCCTAATGATATTGATGGATTTGTCAGAAGTGTCCCAGTCATTGGTTGGTTTACTGATTTTGTTTCTGATGGCTCGATTATTTCTTTAATTTGGATTATTTTATTAATCTTCCCAGTGACAGTGCTAGGCATTTGGCTATATGCGAAAACTTTTGGAAAAAATCTTGCGGGCTATCGCAATACAAATACAAAGCTTAACTTTTCTAATCAGCAATCTGTTTTTACTAGTCTTTTATCTAAAGAGATTAAACGTTATCTTGGCTCACCAATGTGGGTAATTAATACTATTATTGGACCGCTATTTCTGATTATTGTCACAATTGTGATTGTTATTGCCGGAACTGAAGTACTTTTGCCATTTGTTGGTGGTATTGATATTTTTAATCCGATTTATCTGACACTTTTCTTTGCGGCAAGTGCAACTTTAACTTCAATCAGTGCTAGCTCGATTTCTTTAGAAGGTAAAAACCTTTGGATATTAAAGAGTATGCCAATTTCTGAGAATAAGATTTTTCTGGCTAAAGCAGCTTTAAACTTTCTTTTCTTCGCACCGGTTTCTTTAGTTTGTGGCTTATTTTTAGCTATTTCGCTTAACTTTAGCTTTCCAGAGACACTGATGCTTTTAATTGTTCCGATTTTAATTAATGCGATTATGTCCTTTGCGGGTGTTTTGATTAATCTGTACTTACCAAAGCTCAACTGGCAATCAGAAATGTCGGTAGTCAAAAATTCTAGTAGTGTACTAGTAACAATCTTTAGTGGTATAATTTTAATTATTTTAGGAGCTCCGATTTTATTTTTTATGCCAGAAGATACGTCAATTTGGCTTACAATTTTTTTATTAGTCCTTTTATACTCAATAATTTTAGCTGCAGTTTTAGGGATGTTAATGACAAAGGCTAAAAAATTATTTAGGGCTTTATAAAATAAAAATTGCAAATTTCTTGATTTTTTGCTATAATATTGCAAGGAATTAAGAAAGGAGCGAACTTAATGGCTGATGTTCCAAAAAGCGGGATTGCCGCTGAATATTTTAAGAAGTATTTGATTTTTTGTGAGTACTTGCAAATTGATCCATCTCAGGAATATGATCTTAGCTATATCAGTAAACGAATTAAAGGCGCTCTTGATAAATGGGATGAAGATGACAATGACTATGAGCGCAAAAAACTTGAAAAAAGTTTACATCACCTAGAAAAAAATTACAAAAGTTTTATCGGTTTTTGGTGTAAATTTTCCAAGAAGTGCCGCGATATGATTAAAAAAGGAAAACTGACTATACATCCTGAAACAGTAAATAATGATTATATCAAAAAAGGCTTGAGTCAGAGAAACTACGATTGTTATGCTAAGCAAAATCGTAAATCATTTAAAAGCATGTTGTTAAAATTTGCTGTTTGGACAATCATTTGTATCCTGGCAATTTTATTTATTTTTATTATTTTGTAAAAAAAAATGAGCAATTGGCTCATTTTTTCATTTCAATTATCGCATAAGGTTTTTCTTCGATATCATTAAAAAGAATAAAACAATGATTATTCGAAATTAGGCGCTTTGGATAAAGAAGATCGCCAAATTTAGCAGCTCTTTTGTATTCGATTCTTAAGTGCTTTACTTCAAAATCCAAAGGTAAAAGATTTAAGGCTTTTTCGATATAGCGAGCATTATTGACATGCTTATAAAAATCGATATCATTAAAAAGAATAGCTAGAGGTTCTAGTGTTTCGAATTTCTCATTAGGAAGGATTATCTTTTTATCAGCATATTCCACCATCGGCACTTTTTCATCATATGTAACGGAATTAACGATATCTTCCTGCAAACGAATTAGATTTCCTGCTTTTAAATTAATAAAAGCGCCAATTGTATAACATTTTAAACAAGGCTTATTATTTTCATCATAAATTACAGTACTACGATGGCCAAAAAAACCTTTCATAAGATAAACACCTGATTTAGTAGTTAATTTCTCACCATAGAAAGGTCTTCTAATAACTTCTAATTGCCGAAATGTCAGAAAAACACCTGTTTCAGATTTCGTCATATAATCTTTCAGTATCTTTTCATTGTCTATCCAGCTATTAGCACAATCCTGCAAAAGGTCAACAGCAGAAACTAATTTCATTTTTCCGTCATGACCGGCCTGGCTTAAACGGACTTCACTTTTAATAGTATACATTTTTTCACACCTATAGTAAAAATTATAATGATTATCTGATGTTTTGTCAATAGAAAAATGATTTCAATTGACATATCTTTAGCTTTCAAGTATAATTCTAATTATAAGGAGATAAGATGAGTAAACTAAAAGTAAATATAGAAACTTTAGGCTGCAAAAGTTGCGAGATAACTATAGAGCAAATTATCTTAGAAATGCCAGGTGTTCAAGCAGTTAAAGCATCGGCTAAAAAAAAACAAGTTATTATTGATTTTGATGAGAAGATTATTCAAAAAGAACAAATTATTGAAGCAATTACAGAAGCAGGGCATGAAATATTTTAATCTAAAAAGCCAGAGTTATTTCTGACTTTTTTCTTTTTGTAAAAAATTTACAGAAATTTGTTGACATAATATACAATGTATAATATAATAGAATAAACATAGCATACAATGTATAATATGAAAACCAAAGTTACATCAGGAGGATAAATGGAAATTCAATTAAAAAAAGGTCTATTGGAAGCCTATGTACTTTCTATATTAAGAGAAGGACCAACTTATGGATATAAACTGTTTGATACCGTAGCTAAAGCGATAGAAATATCATCAAGCACACTTTATCCAATTTTAAGGAGACTGCAACAACAAGGTGTTTTAGAGACATATCAGGAACAGTCAATGGGAAGATTAAGGAATTATTATCGGATTACTGAATCCGGGCGAAAAAGATTGGAAGAATATAAAGTGATGTGCGCTGAAGTATTGGATTTAATTAAAGCAATTATGGAGGAAAATAATGATGAATAGTCGGGATTTTATAAGCAAATTGGAAAGTAGTCTAAGAGGATTAGCAGAAAAAGACAAAAACGAAGTTCTTTTTTACTATGAAGAACTAATCTTTGGGATGATCGAAGAAGGTTACAGTGAGGAAGACGCAATACGGAGTCTGGGTTCGATTAATGAGATAATTGAAAAAATTCTGGAAAATCATAATATATCACTAATTGTTGAGCCGCATAAAGAATCTGTTGAGCCTGTATATTTTCCTAAAAATTTTGGCCGGAAAACACAAAATATCAATATAAGTAAGATTACGAAACTTGCAATTAAATCTGCTTACTCGGATATCCGGTTTTTTAAACATTATGAAGATGAAATAAAAATTCGAAGTTTTAATAGCTTGTTTAGCAAAATAAACTTATCGAATAAAAATGATACGCTTTACATTAGTAGAAGCGCTAAACCTCATCTGACATATTTACTTGATATACCTTTAATGTTATTAGGTATATTTATAGTGGTATTTCTCTTAGGCGATTCTTTAAATTTTTGGTGGAGTGCCTTGATTGGTTTTGGAATTGGCTGTTCAGTAGCCAGCCTTAACAGATTATTTTTTATAACATCAAACTTTTTTAAGACTTATATTTATTTACCGGAAAATAAAAATTATAATATTAATATTGATAGTCGTGCTGGTTCTTTTAAGTTTAATCAGTTGGCACTTGGAAATATTTATGCATCAGTTAAAAGCGGAAGTATTAAGTTTATTGATTCAAATGCCGGATCAGTTTATCTAAAAGCTACAGCCGGTTCATTAAAGTTTATTAATAACGACTTAGAAGCGCCACGTAAAGTTTCAGACATTACAGCGGTTGCGACAGCTGGAAGTATAAAAATCAGTAATCTAATTTGTGATAGCCTTTCGGCCCGCACTAAAAGTGGCTCAATCAAATTAAAGAAATTATTTTGTCAGAATAAAATAGAGGCTTTTGCTACTTCAGGTTCTGTTAAAGGTCTTGAAGTAAAGGCCGAAGAAATAACATCGAAGGCAAAATCCGGTTCTGTTAAGTTCCGGGACTCAGTGATTAATGATTCTATTGATTTAGCTGTTACTAGCGGTAGCGTTAAGGTGAAAAGCACATGTTTTAAAAATGCTGTAGCTGTAGCTAATTCCGGATCAGTTAAATTTCTTCAGTTAAACGATTCAAGAAAGAACTATGATTTAGATTTAAAGTCTCTTAGTGGCAGTGTTAAAATCAAAGAGGTTGCGGGTAATCATTTTAATGAAGTTAAAGAGGCTGCGGATGCGAAAAAATCGATTAAAGCCCGTGCTAGAAGTGGTTCTGTGAAAGTTACATTTTTAATATAGAAGAACAAAACGAAAATAAATTTTCGATATGGGGCTGATGCCCCTTTTTTACGAAGTTACAGTTGAACTTGTAATCGTAAAGGTATTGTTAGACCGCTATTCCTC
>WRBM01000005.1 GCA_009784525.1 Erysipelotrichales bacterium
TTGGTTGCCTGCTTTAGTTGGATCAACTAAAACTGTTTCTGTTCCGTAAATGTGTTCTGTTGGCGTATTATATCCTAGTGTTCCACTAAAATTTCCGCCTCCGACATCTTTATATGTTATTGTCATTGGTTCAGCAGGATAAGTAGTTTCATTATCTGCATAACGCCCAACTAACATTGTCGTTATTGATAGCATCGTCAGTGAAATTAAAACTGCTAAAATTATTATCTTTCTTCTGTACATCATAAACATCTCCTATTTTGGATTAAATCAAAAATAATATTTAAATTTAATTTTTTATTTTTGCTTACTTGATAAGTCAGTTCATAAGCTCGCTTTAGACTATTTGTCTTTTACCTTACAACGAATCATTGCATGAACTAAAAAAACCATAAGAACAACTAAGATAGCGACTAGAATCACAAAAGTGACGTTCCACCAGCGCCATTCAGATAAAAAGTAATCAACAATATTGTCATAATTTCCAACACAACCTGATAGACTTAGAATTCCAATCAACGCTAAAATCAAATTTGTAGAATACTTAAGACATCTTTTCATAAAACACCTCTTTTATTTTTGAAATACGTAATATTTTACTAAAAAGTATTTTTAATTTCAAACAAAATTTGAAATTTTTCACTAAATTTTCGCATTTTTGGCGACTATATAAAGACAAAAGAAGCCAGATTTTTGGCTTCTTAATTTATGCATATTCTTCTGTGTCATCATTAGAACTAAACATTTTAATGATTTTTTGTGGAAAAAAAGTGATGGTATCTTTTACAACAAACGGCAATAACTTAACTGCTTCCTTTAAAGCCTGTTTTCTAATTTTATCACGAGTTATCTCTTCGCCTTCTTTAAAAAGATATTTACGGCAGACAATACCGATTCTGACAGTTAATAAGGCATTTGTGACTCCTTGTGTAACTGATGACAACAAAGGTTTTAATAAAGGTACCTCACCAAGCGAACTGGAAAGATTATTGGGCAGAAAATCATCAATTTTTACGTTTTCCATTCCTTCCGCAATTAATGCTGTAATTAATATATTAATACTTAACTTGGAAAGATTTTTATAGTTCGGCCTGAAACCGCACATCTGGACAATTTCTTTAATCATTTTTAAATTAACTGTTAAAACTGTAAGCAAATCAAGCCGGCCATTTGGACATAATGCCGTAGAAATCATAACTGTTTTAGCATTCTTTATAATACATTTATTGATTTCTCTTTTTAGACTTGAATTAAATACTAAGTTTAAAGCGTGTTTAAGATTATTATAATCATTCATGGAATCTAACAGATAATTATTTTCTTTTTCTTTAAGCACATTACTTTTAACAATGTTTTTTGTTATTTTCTTATAAAGACCATAATTCTTTTTTGAGTCTTTCTCCAGAACCGTTTTAACGGAAAAAGAAGGTGATCTTAAAACAATTAATATCGGTCGTAGAAAGAGAAAATAAATAATTAAAAACGATAATATGTAAAACCCATATTCCACAAAAGCGTGAATTCTTCCCAACCTCTCCCCTAAACTAATAATCGAACTAATAATTATCAGTAACATTAAGAAGATTGCTCCAATACCAATCAAATACCACATTATTCTTCGCTTATCTTTTGTCTTTTTCATTTTCAATCTCCTTTAAAAATCTAAGTTTATTTATTGGTAGTTCCTCTTTAAAAACATTGATTATTTCTTCAAAAATAACTTTATTATAGGTATAATTGCCATTCTTAATTTGATAAGGGTAATTCCAGATTAAACTTTCTGAATATTGGGCTTTAGCTTTTTTCAAAAAGTCTTTAGCGATTCTAAAAGGACCAACGTGAATGTCTTCCAACTTATCAAGATTGATGAAAAACTTAAGCTTTTGACAGAAAAGACGGTATTCATCTAAATAATTTTCCATAACCAAGATAGGATCAATCGCCAGCCGTACTTTAATTCCTTGAGCCAATAGCCAGTTAATTTTTAACAGACGCTTTTCCAATGAAGGGGTGTATTTTTCAAATTTGCTAATTAGAATTTCTGGTAATATTGAATATGTTATAAGTAAATTCTCTGGCGCGTCAATCATTTTTTCTACATTTAAACTTTTAGTTCGGATCTCAAATTTTTTGTCTGCATTATTACTAATAATTTTCAAGTAGTCATCGATTAAATTAGTAAATAACTTATCTAAACTCAAAATATCAGTTTCATAACTCAAGGAAATATAACTTCCGCTCTTTAGCATCGAAATTGCTTTATCAAAATCTTCTGTATTTATAAAAAATAAAAGATTAGCTGAATCATACATTCCTTTTAGAAAACAATATTCACAGTCGTAAAGACAATTTATTACTTGAGTCAGATAAAAACTATTATCGGCGACATTAATACAGTTATCAGACCAGCTATATAAAAAGTTATTGGGCTTTTTAGCAAGAATGAGCTTAACTGCTTCTTTCTGTCTACAATAATTTTGGTTTTTGCGGTTAAAAATGTCTTTATAGTTTTCAATATAAATAAGTTTGGCATCTGGAAATGTCTGACAAATCGTCTTTACTAAGGGATCGTTTCGAATCGCTTCTTCGATGTAGATATGACTAAAGGCTAAGCATAGTTTTAAGTTTTTCATAACTATTTTCCTCATTTGTTTCCTGATAAAATTTAGCTAGCAATTCTTCAATATTAGTTTTCTTAAGCTGTTGGTAGTGAAGTAGTTTGCTAATTACTTTTTTCTGGGCATAACTGAACTTATATCGCGAGCACAACTCAATAAATAGCTCTTTTAGACTACTATTTTCATTTTCAAGTATTAAGCTTTCTAAAAAATCAATAGCCTTTTTCAGATCCGCTTCGGATACTCTTAAAATAATAATTTTTTCACAACTAAAAAACTCAGAAGTTATCCGATAAAAATGATAAGCTGTTTCTTCTTTAAGTGCCATTTCCAGAAAAGAATGTTTAATTAGGATGTCCGGGTAACAATCAATTTTGTCTGGTTGTGAGATTTTATTGATGATTGCGCTATTTGCGGTATGATTTTCAGAAGTGCTTTCAATACTAACTATGAAGTCATTTTTTTGAATAGAGATACCTAAAAGCATCCGGGTTAGCTTAACCGCTAACTGATAAAAATCAGAATTTGTGTAAAGAAACTTTACCGCATCTTCTTGAAATAATTCACCGGGATAAGTGATTACCTTAGATAGTTTAAAATGTTTCTTTATAGTTTCCTGAATCTTTTTATCAGTGGTATGAAGATAAAGCATAATAAATCACCGGCTCTATTATATCAGAAAAACGACTGAAAAGCTTAAATTTACTTAAAAATTCACTTTCCGGAGGGCTTTAATGTTTACAGAGTTTGCTAATTGGCTTCATGAAAACCTTAATATGATTTGCCAAAATCCAATTATTGTTATTGCATTAGTTTGCATTGGATTGATTTTTATTGAATCACTGTTTCCCTTTTTTCCATTAGTAGTTTTTCTTTCTTTTAATATTACGATTGCGACCATGAAGTTTGGTAAAGTAGCTGGTTTTGGTTTTGCGCTTATGACTTCCTATATCGGTAATGTTTTAGGATTAATTTTGATTTTTCTTTTAATTAGATGGATTAAGAAACGAAAACGATTTGCCAGACGTATGGAAAAGTCAAAGTATCTTTCCCGTTATGTGAATCTTGTGGAAACGCGCTCAACTGGTTTCATTTTACTTTCGATGAGTACACCTTATTCACCGACCGCTTTAATTAATTATTCTTTAGCTTTAACTAATTTTACCTTTCGTCGTTATTTGTTTTTTATTTTGATTGGTCAATTCTTTATGATTTCCTCGATTTTGGTTTATTCCTTATTTTTTGACTTTCGGAATCCGCAATCGATTTTCTATATGATTATTAGTTATGTCGTTGTTTATGGATTATTGATTTATTTTGAATTTTTCATCAGAAAGAAAAGACGCACAACCCAAAAGAGAATAAATTCCGCCAATAACAGTCTGGCATTTAATACAGAAACAAGTGAAGAACTTACTAAAGAAGAGTCAACAGATGATAATTAAAAAGACACCTTTTAAAAGTGTCTTTATCAATGTGAGATTTGATTTTTCAAGTCTTTTTGCTTTATTGTAGCTGGCTTTCGTGTTTCTTAAAGAAATCAATACGCGGTTCAAGAAAAACAAATGTATGAGCTTTATCTGCATAAAAGTTATTGAGTGGCTTAAATATATTTTGCCAATCCCAGACTTCTTTGCTGACTTTAAAGTATTCTCTTAACATTTCGCAACCTGAAGGAGCAATTGGATGCAAAAGAATCATCGCTGTCTTAATCATATGAATACCATTGACTAAAACTTGATTCCTAACATTCTCATCTTCTGTCTGCAAGCGCGCAGATAACATTTTATTTATTTCCCGAATATAAGAATCAAGTAGATTCATAACATTATGAAATTCAAAACGACTCATCATCAGTTCATAACTTAGAATTGTTTTTTCTGCTGCTTCCAAAATTTCCGCTTCCACCGCAATTTGCGGCACAAGACTGTTATTATATTTTTGTAGTGAATAAAATAAAGTACGGATGGCCCGATTAAAGACATTTGTCAATAAACTACCTTCCTTGACTACCGGATCACCTTCGTGTGTCGGATTCGGATTATAAACTTTTGGTTTGAAAGCCGCATTTGATGAGCCTAGATTAAAACCTAGAAAATGACACCTTAGCTGATCAACTGTATAGTGCTCTAATAATTCATGAGCCATCGGTGGTTTAAGGGTTCCACTACTTGAAGCCTTTTTATCAAAATATAGCACATGTTTATTAGCAATTAATGTAGGAAGATTAAGCTTCATTTTAGTTGCGGCTTTAAACATCGCAACTTCTGCCGGTCCATAAAAATAAATATTATCTTCACCGATGAACTGATACAAACCAGAATCATGATCTGACCACCATTTTGGATAATCAGCTTCTTTATTAATTGTTTTCAGATAAGCCTTTGTAAAAGAAATTGGCGCCCATAATGATTCTGGCCAAACCCAAAAGGTAAGTTTATCTAAGTTCTCATAAATTGGAACCTCTACACCCCAATCAATATTACCAGTTAATCGGAAAGGCACTAAGGTTTTGCCGGTTCTGTATTTGATGTTATTAGCGAAAAGCACTAAACAAGCAGCTTCTCGTTCTTTTAATGTTTTAAAAATCAAACGAGCATTATTTTTATTTTCATCTTGTTCTAAAGTATAGTTACCTAGTTCTTTTTTAAAAGAATCTAATAAAGGCACATCGTCTTTTTTAAAATGGATAATCGGTGGTTTCAGGAATTCACGGAATTCCCTGACAATATAATCACGCATTTCTGCTTTTTGTTCTTTTTCTGAAACCCACTTAATTAATTCCTCTGTATAACTTTCTAAATCAAAATACCAATTCGTTATTTCTTTTAAAACTGGCTTCTGACCACTTAAGGTACTAATAGGATTAATTAAATCGCTGGGATTATATTGATGCCCTAATCCACATTCATCGGCGTAACCAACTTCTGATTGGCAATTATTGATTGGACAACGTCCTGTTACTTGCCGACCATTTAAGAATGATTTTTTCTCTTCATCATAAAATTGTAAAGTCGATAATTTTAACAACTTCTGATTATCATAAAGAGTTTTAAAAACTTCATCGCTAACCGCTTTATGAATGTCTTTAGCAATTCCTAAACCGGAAGCACCAAAAAAGGAAAGGCTGATCTGAAAATTTTCCAGGATTTGTTTTTGGTTAAGATGGTTAGCTAAAACGAAATCCTCGATTGAACCTTTCAGCGTTCCTTCTTCTTGAAGTTTTTGATATTTCACAACGATGGGTGAGCCGTAACAATCCGTTCCGGAAACAAAGATAACATTCTCTTCTCCAATTCGATCACGTAAAAAACGGGCAAAAACATCAGCCTGGATAAAGACACCACCAATATGGCCAAAATGTAATAATTTATCGCCATAAGGCATTCCGCCAGTAATAACTGCTCGTTTAGGAAATTTAGGACGGGAATTGTTATTCATAAATATTCTCCTTCAATACACATGTTGCGTGAATTTTATCTTAATATTATATCAAAAAATCATCGATAAAACAAGTATTAGAAACCGCCTGAATTAATTTTTTTGCTATATAAAGTGATGGCTTCCTGCCATAATTCATTGGAATAGGGGCGCGCTAAATCGTTTTTAGATAATGCCAATTCATGCACGAATTCCAAAAACAGCCATAAATGAACTTTAGCATTTTCAAAATCCAATATCGAAAGATCATACCAAAAAGGTGCCTTTTGATATAAATCCGATTCCTTTAAAGCTTTAATCGGAACTGTTATGTCATAATTTATCCGACGTTCAATTACTGATAATTCCTGATAAGTATCAAGTATTGTATAAGGAGCATCGACATTAAAATCCAGGGGCATTCCACACGAGCCGGCATTTATCAATAATCTGTTTTCAATATTTGCATACCATTGCGTATGCCAATGACCAAAGATATAAATGCCTTCTGTAACGTCAGGTAATTTATCTGCCTGTAATTTGTCATTAATATAAGCTAGGTATTCCTGATGATTAGTATAATCCTTGCCGAACCGATCGTAAAAGGTCCGACCATTAAAACTATCGACGATTCCATAATTAAAATGCTGGCTTGGCGAATGAGCAATATAACACTTTAACTTACCTATAGAAAAAGAAAGTTTATCTGGCAATTCTTTAATAAATCTAAAATTTTCTGCAGTTATATTATCCAAATGCCAATATAAAGGCGCAAATTGTTCGTTAGTGCGTTCTTGGGGTTTAGTATTCATAGCCTGAATCAAGCGCTCTTCTTTATTGCCATTAATATAAAGGGCATTATCAATTTCCCTAATTCTTGTGATTACCTGATTTATCATCGGAAAATCGCCATAGTAATCTCCTAAAAAAAGATATTGATCAATATTTTGAGTTTTACAGTCCTCTAAAATTGCATTTAAGGCCGTAATATTTCCGTGGATGTCCGCAATAATTGCATATCGCATCTAGTTAGTTTCCCCCTTAGAATCATTTTCGATTATTAGCTTCTATTATTTCTTTAAGAGCAACTTCCGGGTTTATCTGTTGTCAACAACAAAACGCTTAAAGATTTCTCTTAAAAGCGCGTTTTATTAATTATTAAATAGGATATTTATATGATACAGTTCTATCTTCATGAACAATTACTAAGATTACAGCTGGTTCACTGGAAGCAAAATGTGTAAGAACTCCTCTTACAAACTGTTGCCTGCCAACCGCTACAATTTCAACCCGATATGTGCCAACGCCTAAACGCCTTAAAGAGCTTAAACTTATATTTGCGCTACTAGTGCTTGAGTTATAGCGACCATTATCAATCAGATATGTTCTTACTTGACGGATATTATTCCAAGCTAAAGTTTCGTGTCCCCAACTATCTACGATGATTCTAAAATTAGTTGGCGTGCTTATCCTTTCACCTAATCTCACACTAATACCTGCGCCAATAAAGCGAAAGGAGGTGTTGCTGTTTCTCAAAGGCCACTGATTAACTTCTTGTGGCTCATTTTCAAATCTTTCCAGCTCAACATTATTTAACTTTATTAATCTGCTAACTGGCCAATTAAGTCCATTATGCTTAATATGAGGAATCAAAGTCATTAGAAGACTTTCTTCTGTTATAGCATGAATCCATGACATGCTACCGTTTCTGTTAAAAATTAATCCTAAGGGGTAGGCGTCATGGGCGATAGCAGATGGCCATAATGTATCAAAATTAGTTACAATATAAAAATAGCCGTTAAATTCTAATTCTAAGCGAGAAAAATATTTATCTAGTTCAGCATAAGCTACTCCATCATTGACACCACCAAGGAGAGTACCAACATAAGCTATTCCATCCTGAATAATAATCACAGTTTGATTGAACCCTTGTTCTTCCCTTACAAAAACTAGTGTGCCTTCAGGCATCGGTGCTGACTTTCGATATCTATAACCTCTACAAGAAGCTAGATGAACAGCTATAGTTGCGAATATTAAAATTGATAAGATAATTGATAACAATATTTTCTTCATAACCATCACCTTTATTAATAACGTTATTTATACAACTTAAAGGGTTATTTGCACAACAAAACCATCTGAAGTCTGTACATCAAGTAAAATCAATTGCTTATGCACTTTCTTATAATTCTTAATTGCTTTATACATCGGTTTAACTAAGGTTTTATAGTTTACCTGAGTGTTTGGCATATTACTTAAAAGTCTTTTCCAAATAAATTTTCTTTTAAGAAGCCAGATTGGAAGCCAGAAAGTGAATCTGTAGCGTTTTGTTATAATTCTTAGTTTCATTATTCTATAACGATGCTTACAGTATCGCCATCAGCGCTTTCTACTTCTAAAAGTTTTCCAAACGCCCCCTGCTCAACTAAAGAAATTATTTGTTTCAAGTCAATTTTATTGAGAACGTCACTTTGATTGATTGTCGGCATTGCTGCTCCGCTTTCTAACCAAATAAAAATAATAGCCATCGGTAGATTAATTCGCACCTTATCGCCGCCAGCACTATCGACAGTCAGACGCAAAACCATCTTATTAATATCTATATTTTTCGGATCACTGAGGATAACATCCTGATTGGCATTATTGCCACATAATTCATCAATACTAATCCCAAAGATTTCTGATATATCTTTTAACATTGATATATCTGGGGTGGAAAGGTCGTTTTCCCATTTTGAAATTCCTTGCCCACTGATATTAAGTCTTTTTCCAATTTCTTCCTGGGTTAATCCTTTTTCTTTGCGTAATCTGGCAAAGCGATTACCAAATGTCTCTTTCATTTTATTGTCCTCCTAATTTATTTTGATAATAACATTATACGTTATAAAACATAATTTTGGTAGCGACAAAAAGTTGTATCTAGCGATTTTGTTATCCAGATAGTTGTATTTTCTCTCAACGGTTAGTTGAATTATGATTTTTAGCTAAATCTCGAAGTCTTCTACAGTGTCATTTGCATAAATATAATTCACTCAGCGATTCTTTATGCTTGCCTGACACCACTCTTTGTTAATTGGCTATCTGTCTTCGCCTACGCAAGTCAGAATGAAATTCTTTACTTTCTTGTGCAGTTTGTCTGCTTTTGTTTTTCTATCCAACGTCCACCGCGCTGTAAATCGTGTTAATGACATTAATTAAAATGTGAACCTTGTCGCCAAAGTATTCAAGCACATCGTAGCTTTCAAATGGCGGAGTGTTGATTATGTCCTCTGGCGTGATGTTACCATTTTTCTGAACATAACCGATAACTTGGCGAATGAATTCTATTTGATGTGAATTTAGCTCGTTATTATCACTTAAATAATCGCCGAATTTTTGCTGAATGGCTTCTTGTGATAATCCAATCAAGCTACGAACAAAAATCGCTAAGTTCTCTTGTTCTGTTGTTTTGTGATAATCACTCTTTGTGCCAAGTTCTTCCCACAAAATTCTTTCAAGTTCTTTCATGTCCTCTACGTAGATTTTTTCAAGATTCTTAATTTTCTGAATAACTGGCAAGTCTTGATTCTCTTGCAAGTAATCAATCACCTTCTTTTTGTAAGTTCTTATGTCAACGAATCCGCCACTAACTTCATCCCTTTCAATCACTTCATCGAAAAAATCCGTGTCAAATTTTTGTCCAGTTAAATTATCTCTCACAAATTGCATTAAGTCACGCAATGCTTTTCTCATTACCTCAATGCCTTCTGTCGTTGCATTTTCCCAAAATACTTGTGTTTTAATGCTCTTTAATTCTTCCTTTTTACTTGCAACTTGTGGAATAGTAGTTTTAGTTAGAAGCACTGTTGCAATTTCACAAATTTCTTTAACCGCTTTTATTGACCTTCCATTTTTAAGTGCAGAACCATTTACAATAATTGAAAGTTCAATAAAAAGCATTTTTGCATCAAATATTAGAGCACTGTCATCAGGCTCGTCTTGTTTATCAATAAGCGGAGCAATGTGTTTATTTAGTTCAGCAAGTGCAAGTGGACTAATATAATCCCATGTTTTAATCTCACTATATCTATCAACAAACATCATCACCTTTCGCACACTGATGCTTTCCGACTGTTTTTTAATATCAGCTACCGCTTTATGTAACTGCGTTTTAAGTTCATCATAATAAGCTTTTTCAAACTCGCTTTCTTGAAATCTAAGATCTTGAAGTTCGACTAATATTTTTCCTCTTAATTCAAACAAACGGCGACTTAAAGATTTCTGTTCTGTTTCGCTGGTTTTATTTTGCTCCACCGCAAAACGCTCGAAGTTGGCGAAATAGTCAAAAATAGTGAAGAATTCCTTATCTGCACCTTTTCCGAACAAGTCTTTACAAAGCCTAGTGCCGCGCCCAATCATTTGAATGAATTTGATTTTTGATTTAACAGACTTGAAGAAAACAAGGTTAACAACCTCAGGCACATCAACACCAGTATCAAGCATACCAACTGAAACAGCGATTCTAAAGTCTGGATTTTCGCCAAACTTTACTACCAAGTCATCCGCATATTTCACACCACTAACAACAAGTTGGCAAAAAGTGTCTGAATATGTTTTATACATTTTATAAAACTGCTCGACAATCATTTGTGCATGTTTTTGGTTGTAAGCAAAAATAATAGTCTTTCCTAAAAGCTGCCCACTGTTTACATGAATGCCGTTTTTCATCAAGTCTTCAATCACACGCTTACATGTATCCTTGTTGTAAACACTCTTAAAAATTGCACTAGCATCAATTTTAGTCGGAACTTGTTTCTGCTCTGACTCTAAAATAAAGTCATCTTCATCGTCATCTTCGCCAAGACCAAAGATTCTATCATACTCTTCTCGATCTTGCTTGTTAAGTTTATCTCTATCAATACCATCAGTCAAAATTTTTGTAGAGCGATGACTTACTTTCCAAGTCACTAGAAAGCCATCGTCAGTCGCTTCTTCAAGAGTATATTGGTCTGTTGGCTCGCCGTTGTCGCATTCAAAAATATCATACGTGTTTTTTGCAATTTCGCTTCTTGGTGTAGCGGTAAGTCCGACAAGCAAACTATCAAAATAATCAAATATAGCGCCATACTTATTAAAAATACTTCTGTGGGCTTCATCGATAATAATCAAGTCGAATCGTCCTGTGCTAAATTCTTTATCTTCACCATCAACATAGTTAATCATTGTTTGGTAAGTTGAAAACATCAGCCTTGCGTTCATATTAGGCTTTGCGTTGCCCGAAAGCTCTTCAACAGTTTGGTTTGGTAAAAGTTTGGCAAAATTCTTTTTTGCCTGCCTAACAAGCGCGGTTCTGTCGGCCAAAAATAAAACATTTTTAACCCAGTTATTTTTGGTTAATATGTCAACTAGCGAAATAGCAACTCTTGTCTTTCCAGTTCCAGTTGCCATAACAAGAAGCGCTTTTCTATCGTTTTTATTAAAACGCTCAGCAACCGATTTTATCACTTGCTTTTGGTATCCGCGATTTGTGATGTTGTCGTCAATTGCAAGGTTTGAGATATCTCCACGCTTTCTGCGAGTGATTAATAAACCAAGTTCTTCTGCCGTGTGATATGCAAAAACTTGACGCGCTGGATAAAGTCCATCCATAATCCACAAGTCATAGCCATTGGTGTAATAAATAACTGGGCGAACGCCATACTTCTTTTCTAAGCAATCTGCGTAAAGCGATGCTTGGTGCTTGCCATTTTCTACTTTTTCGCTTGTCTTCTTTGCTTCAACAACAGCAAGTGGCTTGCCATCTGCGCCAAACAAAACATAATCACAAAAACCAATGCCATTATTGTTTGGCATGCCTTCTAGTTCAATTTCGATGCAAGCTTTGAGTGGTTGGATTAAATTTGGCTTTTCAAGTACTTCCCAGCCCGCTTCTTTAAGATATGTATCAATATAAATTTTGCGAGTGTTTGTTTCGCTCATATATGGCTGCACAGCAACACTACCACGAGCAATTAAATCTTCTAGAACTGTTATATTAGCTTCGGCAAGCCTCTTTTGTTTATCGCTCACCTTTTCGCCGTGTTCTATTTTACTTGTAATGATTCGCACAAAGTTGAGTCCTTTATGGAGTTCATCATTATTAACAAATTCTTTAACCTCTTGCAAATTTAAAAGTTGTAATAAAGAGACAGTTTTGGAAACCGTAACATTTTTATTCTTGCAAATTTCAAGCAGTAATCTTTCTAGTTTTTCTTTCATTCCTGCCCTCCTTCATCTTCAAAATACTTTTGCATCAGTGCCTTGTATAATGTTTCGGTTTGATTTAATTGGGTTTTAAGGGTTGCCTTCGCTTGTTCGGTTTGAGTGACGAAAGTGGCGAATTCTTTTTGTAAATCAATAGGTGGTGTAATTACATTAAGCTCTCGGAGTATCTGCAAGTTAATGTTTTTCTGTGCAGACTCTGGAGCTTGTTCTTCCAGCATTTTCTGAAAGAACGAAAACCAATAATGCATAAAAATTGAATTTGTTTTTTCATTTGCAGTAAATCCTACAATACTATCAGGAAAACAAGCGTCAAAACCCAATATCGCAGTTTTTGCTATATTTGCCGCAATAGTTATACAGAGGGTGCCTTTTTTCCATACTTTACTTTGTTTCAGACCAATTTCAGAATATGTAGCCTTATGCTCAGTTATATATAATTCAGCCGAAGCAACTTCCCCTGTTTGAATTAGTGGATACTCACCACCAAGCAATTCAGGTGCATTTCTAGGTCGATGTTTTGATACACCCCTATCAAGTTTCCCAAGTTCGGGTTCGATTTTGTTCATCGCCCAGCCCATATCATTTGCCACAGGACACCCAAACATCTCATTAAATTTGCTTTTCACAAGTTCGCCCAAAAATTTGTATTGCTGTTTTTGTTTTGCTAAGATACTGCATACCGCGTCCAATTCCGCGGCAATGCGTTGTTGTTCAGGGAGCGTAGGCAACCATAGTTCCCTATTTTTATAATCTTTAAAGTAAATATGTGGTATTGTTGCACCTGTAAATTTTTTGCCCAAATCAAAATATTGCAAGGCATAAAATAAATAATTTAAATGAATATTTTCTTTTGGGAGCAAATACTGCATAGTGCTTATAATAGATGATTGAGCAGGCAAAAGCATTACTCGCCCAACGCCAGCACCATCTTTAACAATACCAATATAAGGTTTTTCTTGCTTATAGAAGTCAACTGTTTTAATTAATCCACTTGCCCCATAAATTGGATGATTACCAGAAATTTTTTCCAAATTTTTCTGCATCAAATTCGAAGACTGAGCCATGCAAATATCATCTAGTTTCACCTTAATCATCGGACTCCATCACCAAGCTTCTCCAACTCTTCCGCAATCTCTTTGTGTAACTTTTTAATCTCTGCTAAAATATTTTTTGGTGATTCAAAAACCTCTTTCACATATTCAGTCTTTTTATATTTATTGATTGAAAGATCGTAGCCATTATCGACTATCTCTTGTTTGCTTACAAAAAAGCTTTGGTCAGTGCGCTTTCGACCTTCTTCGTCTTTTAAATTGTTAAATCTTGCAATGATATCTGGAATATCGTTTTGCTTAACTTCTGCACGTTTGTCATCAAGACTATATCCATCAGCCTTCATGCCATAAAACCAAACTTTGTCAGTGCCACCTGCATCTGTTTTGGTAAAGATAAGTATTGCAGTTGAAACCCCAGCATACGGCTTAAATACGCCGCTTGGCATTGATATAACAGCACGCAAGGCTTGCTTGTCTACAATCTCTTGTCTAATTGATTTGTGAGCAGCAGAACTTCCAAACAATACGCCATCTGGCACGATGGTCGCACTGCGTCCACCAACTTCTAGCATTTTTGTTATTACCGCCAAAAATAGCAGTTCTGTCTTTTTGGTTTTGCATAAAGCCAGAACGTCTTTACTTACCGCTTCAAAATCTAGACTTCCAGTAAAAGGCGGATTTGCTAAGATAAGGCTATATTTATTTCGCTCTTCGTTTTCATCACTTAAACTATCTTGGTATTTTATATTTGGGTTTTCAACGCCGTGAAGCATCATATTCATCGCACCGATACGAAGCATTGTCGGGTCGGTATCAAACCCAGAGAAACTATTGTTTTGAAATCTTTCAATATTTTCTTTTATAAGTAGGTCTTCTTTTTGATTCTCCGCGATATAACTTGCACTACTTGCAATAAAGCCAGCGCTCCCCATCGCCGGGTCACAGATGAGGTCATTAATCGTCGGCTTCATAAGACTTACCATCATATCGATTATGTGGCGTGGAGTGCGGAACTGTCCGTTCTCACCGCTTGATGCAATTTTGTTAAGCAAATACTCATACACATCGCCCATGCTGTCTTTATCTGTCATATCAAGCGCATCAAGCCCGTCAATAACCTTAACTAAAATGCGCGGTGTAGGAATCATAAAAATTGAATCTTTCATATACCTTGCAAAAGCCGTATCTTTACCGCCACTGAGGTTTTTCATAAATGGAAATATATAATCTTTCATGCGCAAAAACATTTTACTCGGCTCTTCGTTTTTAAAGTTCTGCCAGCGAAGATCCTTATAGTCAATTTTAAGCCCAAGCTCTTTGTCAACTACGCATTCACCATCGCCAAACACTCTACCCTTTATGCTAGCGGCTGTAAGTCCGATTGCCGAAGCCGATGCTTCCTTTTTTGTTTGGTTATCGTCAAGCAGCTTTATAAACATGAGGTATGTTATCTGCTCCATAACAGATAGCGGATTTGTAAGACCACCGGTCCAAAAAGTTTCCCACACGCTGTCGATTTTGTTTTTAATTTCGCCTGTTATCATTTTGCTTCCCCCTTATTTGTTCTCACATAAGCCGAATTTTTGCCTGTGCCAACCACTTTAATATAACCATCTTTTACAAGCGCATTAAGCGCTAATTTAATTGTTGCTTCACTGACAAATGGGAGCTGCTCTGCAATTTCCTTTTTGCTTATTTTTCCGATTCTGCTATCTATAACTCTCTTAACTTGATCTTGCTTGCTTGCGCCGTCTTTTACAACGCTCACAACCCTTTCGTCAAACTCACGGTATGCCATATATAAAATTTGCAAGATATATTTGATAAATGGAAGCGGATTGTTTTTGCTTTCATGCCAACCATCATCACTTTGCCTTAAGGATTTATAATAGTCTTGCTTTGTTTCCCAAATAATTCGCTCAATTGAAATATACTTCCCGACCACAAAGCCGCTTTTATATAAAAGCAATAGCGCCAAAAGCCTGCTCATCCTGCCATTACCATCGTTAAATGGGTGAACGCATAAAAAATCACGAATCACTATTGGAATCAAAATTAGCGGATCTATATATTCGTTAGCGAGCGCTTTCGCATATTGTTCGCAAATGTCTGCAATTGCGTCGGCCGTTTCATAAGGCTTCAGCGGTTCAAATAAAGTGTTAACTATTTCACCGTCAGCATTCTTCTCTACAATAACGTTGTCAACGTTTTTATATCTACCTGCAAATGCAAGCGATGTGAATTTAAGTAAATCTCTGTGTAGCTGCAAAATATAGCTCGATGTAAATGGAATGTGTTCATAGTTATTGTGGATTGTATTTAACACATCTCTGTAACCAGCAATTTCTTCTTCATCTCTATTTAGAGGTTTACTTTTGCGCTTAAGTAACGCTGTGATTCTTTCTGCCGTTGTCACGATACCTTCTATTTTATTACTAGCTTCAGTGCTCTGCACTCTTGCAACTTCAACAAGTGTCGAAAGAATCTCTGGCTCTTTTTCCAGATAGTTTCCTTGTTCACCTTTCTTTTCATATATTTTAGTAATCAGCGAAATCGCTTCACTGTCTAATTTTATCTCTTTGTACTTTTCGTAGTTGAAAATCTTCACTTGGACATCTCTCCTTTTCCAGCATATACTTAATTATATACTAAACCTTAAAAAATGTCAAGATTCATTCGGTATAATTTGCACCATTTTTTATACCGAAGAGCCGCCTGCGTATTTCACTTTATTGATTATTAATTAAAAAAATCACGTCATACAAAATTTCTAATTTGAATTTGCAATGACACGACTTTTTGTTGTTAAACTTAATCTCAGTATTTTTCAATAGTTTCCTAAGAAAAAATCTATTGCATTTATTACTCTAATACCGTTATAAGTTGTATTAATTGAATAATCATCTAAAGTTATCAAATACTTAGGAAAATGATCATTAATCATATTTAAAGATTCTAGTTCTCTTTCTCTTGTTTTAGCATCTAAAATACTAGCGGCAACCTGATAATATTCAATGCCTCGCTCGTTTTCAGCTACGAAATCTACCTCTTTTGTGATTAATTTATTGTCTTTTCTTAAATCAACTTTTCCAACATTTACTTTATAATCTCTTCTTAGAAGTTCTAGATAAACAACATTCTCAAGGAGATGCCCAATATCAATTTCTTTATTCGCAAGCATCATATTACGAAGTCCTACATCAACAACATAATATTTAGAATTTGACTTAAAATGTTGTTTTCCTTTTATGTCATAACGTAAAGCTTCATAAATAATAAAACTATCTTTAAGACACTTCAAATATCTCTCAACTGTATTATAACTTACTGTCCGTTTATTAGCTTTAAGTGTGTTTGCAATATTGACTGATGAAATCTCATTACCGATATTGTGAAAAACATATTTTGCAATGCTTGTCAAAAGACCTATTTGCACTTTTCCTCTGGACAGAATATCTTTAATTACTACTGTATTATAGATACTGTCAAGATAATTATTCCTCATATTTTGCGAATTTAATTCCAACAATTGAGGAAATGCCCCAAAACGTAAATAGTCAAGAAACTCTTGTTTATATGCTTGCGAATAGCTGTCTCCTTCTTTTCTTTCAATTATTGCTTTTTTGGCAGTAACATATTCATTGAAAGATAATGGTAAAAGGTGAATTTGGATATATCGACCAGTTAAAAGTGTCGCAAGTTCACCAGATAAAAGATGCGAATTTGATCCTGTAATATAAATATCTATTTTCAATTTTGTTTGAAGACTATCAACCGCTCGTTGGAAATTTTCCACCATCTGAATCTCATCTAAAAAAACATAAGTCCAATTATTTACGCTTAATTTATTGTTTATGTATTCATGAAGTTTCTTATAATCCAAAAGTTCTTCATTTTCTAATTTCTCAAGATTTAATGAAATAATCTGAGTTTCCTTAACTCCATTTTTTTTTAGTTCCTGTTGAAATTGTTCCATCAAAACCGACTTACCGCATCTTCGGACCCCTGTAATTACTTTAATTAATTTTTTTTCTTTAAAATCTTTTAGTTTATTTAAATAAGTCGTGCGAAGTACATAGTTTTCCATATTAATGCCCCCCTACTCATTATTATAACATATTAAATTACGCCTTGCAACTTTTTTTCAACTAATTGAAATAACTATGCATTTTCGCATGTTTTTTTCAGTTATGATAAAAAAATTGCATATAAAACAAAAAAGCCTATTACAGGCTTTCTTAATATTTTTACAAGTGGCGCACCCAAAAGGAGTCGAACCCATAACCTTTTGATCCGTAGTCAAACGCTCTATCCAATTGAGCTATGGGTGCATTTTTTCTTGCAGAAGATATTATATCACAAAGTCCACCTAAAAGTAAAGTTTTTTTTGATTTTTTTTCTTTATAATATTTTTTCCGCAAAATGTCCACTGGTAATATCAGTAATTTTATGGTTATCTCCATATAGAAGATTACCGAGAATTTGTTTTATTTCTTCTTCACTTTCATCAGTAAAGAAAAGAAAAAAGTATTCTACATGTACCTTCTTTAATTGTTCTACTTTATCTAACAAATAAAGGCGTTTACTATTTATGATTCTAGTTAGTCCTGTTTCTTCTTTAATCATTTTCATCTGATAGGAAAGCCGATCTGAAATTTTCACTTTCCTTTCTTGACAACTTAGACATTTAGTATTACATTTATTTCGGAATAAACAAGCCTTAGTAAGCATTAAGTCAACATAACCATAAATTGGAAAGATAACAGGCGGATACTTTTTAAATTTAAGGAAAAAATTAGCGATAAGCTCCTTTAATTCTTTAAAGGATAACTCATAAGAAAGACCAACAAGGCTAACACCATTTTCTAATAATAACTCCACACCGGCACTGTTAATAATGTTTAAATAAGGGGATGTTACTACATTTTCACTAATACTGCCAAGTTCATTAACAAAAGCATGTTTCTTTGCTTCTTTTCTTTTTTCGGCTTGTTTTAAATCCGGATAAGTTTTTGCTAAATTTGTAAAATCAGTTCCGTTATAGAAAATAATTGCTTCTGGTAGAATTTTTTTTATTGTTTTTACTGCTAACTCATTTTCACAGTGAAATAAGAATCCTTTTTTATAAGAATCGTTTAAGACTAATTCTTTAATTTTAACATTGTGATTGATTGCTCTTTTTGGCCTTGAAAGACGAACATCGTCTAATCCCTGAAGTGCATCTCTTCTTAAACTATTGACATCAGCGATACTTAAATATACTTCTTGGATCGCAGTTTTAATATTTTGGACTCGATATACCGTATCACCGGTTTTTCTGATTTGTTCAAAAAACCTATCTTGATTTAAAGGCATAATTTCCAGTCGTTTGCTAATTCCAGACTTAAAAGTTTTCTTTCCATAGTTTAATTCTAAAATATAATGACTGTTATTTTCTGTAATAGATGCATCTATATCAAACTTAATTCTTGTTTTTTCAATTTTATATTTGATTTCCTGCTTTAACAGACTATCTGTTGTCTTAAAGATTTCATCACCAATGCTAACTTCATTTTTTACAGGTAAATAAACAATTTGATTTGCTTGTGCTTCTTTTAATCTTTCTTTAGTTTCACTAAGAATTGCCTGAACCCAAAAACCCGAGCTTTCTTTACCAACAATTCGAAGTCCATCACCAAGACTAATTACTTCATTTAATTCAATTTTAATTCCAGCTTTAGTTTTTTCCAGCACTTTACCAACTTTAATTCCTATGTGATTAGGTGAATCAGGATTAATAATTTTTGTTTCTTTGAACAATAAACCTTTTGTAAATTTGCGAGCAAAAGTTCTACTGATTCTTTGCTTGGCAAGATTTATATCTAAGTTTTGGCCCATTACTAGCTCTTTATAACTATTAACAGTTACATAAACATATTCTGGGCTTTTAAGGCGACCTTCTATCTTCCAGGAATCAATCCCAGCCTCTATCAACTCTTGATAGTAATCAAGTGCACATAAATCTTTTGGTGATAAAAAATAACCGTTTTCTTTATTTAGTTTATAAGGCAAACGGCAAGGCTGAGCACATCTGCCGCGATTACCACTTCTTTTACCAACAAAAGAACTAAATAAACAGCCTCCAGAATAACTTATACATAAAGCCCCATGAATAAAAACTTCAATTTCCATTGAAGTTTGTTTTCTAAGTTGTTTAATGGTTTCTAAATCAACTTCACGAGCTAAAACCACTCTTTTAACGTTATACTTCTCTAAAAATAAAATTGAGTCAAGATTATCGACACTTAGTTGTGTTGAAGCATGGATATCTAAGTTTGGATAACGGTCGCTAATTCTTTTTAATAAACCTAAATCCTGAATGATAACTGCATCAATACCTAAAAGATAAACTTCATCTAGAAATAAAATAGCTTGGGGCAGTTCATCTTCAAATAAAAGTGTATTGAGTGTCAAATAAATTTTAACTTCCCGAAGATGGGCATAAGTAATCATTTCCTTAAAATCAGCAAGCGAAAAATTATCGGCTGCTTCTCTGGCATTAAATTTTGGTCCGCCTAAATAAATTGCATCAGCGCCAGCAGCGATTGCGGCATAAAAAGCTTCTTTATTACCTGCAGGCGCTAATATTTCTGGTTTTTTCATAATTCTGAATCGGGATAGGCATTTAATGATAAATCACTGCGCACCTTATTTTTTTTCGCTAAGTAATAAGCCGAAAGACCAATCATTGCGGCATTGTCTGTACATAAAATTAAAGGTGGCAGAATTAAAGGAACATCGCTTATTTTATTAATAAGTTTAGTTCTTAAACCTTTATTTGCGGCTACTCCACCAGCAATAATCACTTGCTTAACATTAAATTCCTTAGCTGCCCGAAAGGTTTTTTCCACTAAAACTTCCGTGACACTTTCCTGAAAGCTTGCACAAAGATCTTCTTTGATAATATTTTCATTTTTCATCTTCTTTTGATTAACTAAATTAATTACCGAACTTTTCAGACCAGAAAAGCTGAAATCATAGGAATCTTTTTCTAGAAAAACCCTTGGCAAAGAATATGTATCTTTACCAGTATGCGCTAATTCATCTATAATTGGCCCACCTGGATATCCTAATCCAAGAACCCTAGCAATCTTATCATAAGCTTCTCCGGCCGCATCATCTAAAGTTTTTCCGATAATTTGAAAATCATGATGACCTTTCATTAAAATTAACTCTGTATGACCGCCACTAACAACTAAAGCCAGTACTGGAAAAATCATTGCTTTTGAAGCCGTAGCTGCATAAATATGCCCAGATAAATGATTAACGCCGATTAATGGGATATTATGAGCTAAAGCCAGTGCTTTAGCGGCGTTAACACCAACAAGTAAGCTACCAATTAAGCCCGGACCTTCCGTAACCGCAATTAAATCGATTTTATCAATCGTAACTTTCGCTTCTTTAAGTGCCTCATCGATAACAATCGTAATATTTTCCGCATGACAACGACTGGCAATCTCTGGTAAAACTCCACCAAAAGCTTGGTGAACCGCAATTTGCGAATAAATAATATTCGCTAATATTTTATTGCCATTTTCGGTTATTGCACAAGCTGTTTCGTCACAAGATGTTTCAATTGATAAAATTAACATAATCTCTACCTCATAGATATTTAATCATTAAAATTGCATCCTCGCCATCCGGATAATAACTTTCCCGAATAAAAGAAGATATAAAACCTTTTTTTCTGTAAGCTTTTAGCGCTATTTGGTTTGATACGCGAACTTCCAGAGTAATTACATTAATATTTTGACTAAGGAAAAAATCGAAAATATAATCAAGAAAATGGCTACCGTAGCCCTTTTTCTGATGCTTTGGAATAATAAAGAAATTAACTATCTGGCCATTAGGCGCCGAGCTCCATGTCCCCATATATCCAATAAATTTATTAGCTAATTCTAAAACAAAGTAATTCGCAACTGGATTTTCTTTAAGTTCTCTATGTAAATAATTTGTTCCTAAGCTGTTTTCAAAAAGTTCAGTCTCCCATTTAACGATTTCTGCAATATCAATTTCTTGCATTTTCCGGATAGTTAGTTTATCAGACATTTTTTATATAGTTCGGAGTTAAAGAGAAACAATCCGCTTTAGTAGCCATTTTAATAACTTTTTTAGGAGAAACTAAGAAATTTTCTTCTGTTATATATCGATAATCATTTAAACCTTGAATAACTTCTTCTTTGGTCCTAATCGCATCTTCTAAAAGAATTTTTCCGTCTTGATACACAGCACAGAAAAATTTCTCTCGTTTAGCATCAATTAAGGGAATAACAAGTCCATCATAACCACTAGCCATTAGATAAAGACTACTTATGCTTTTTAAACTAGCTCCATGCGAATAAACTAAAACTTTCGCAACCGTACAAGCAATTCTTACACCAGTAAAACTTCCTGGGCCAATGCCACAAATAATTTCATCAAGCTCTTTTATTTCTGTATTGTTATTCTTCAAAAGCTCATTAAGATTAATAAGCAAAGAATGGCTATGATTTTTAAGTAATGGTGCCTGATAACTTGCGATTAGTTCTTCACCATTAATAAGTGCCAGATATTGAATCGCAGTTGATGTATCAATAATTAGTCTTTTCATTTAATACTCTCCATTATCTTTAAATATCTTTGGCCCTTTGCACTTAACCTTATTTTGCGGGATTGATCCGATAAATAGGTTAATTCAGCTAAAAGATATTCATCTGGTAATAACGATCTCGCATTATCTGGCCATTCGATGACTGCGACACCATCTCCCTCTATATAGTCCGCAAGGTCAAAATCTTCTGAATCATTATGCAAACGATAAAAGTCAAAATGATATAAGGGAACCCTGCCTTGGTAGATTTTCATAATTGTAAAAGTTGGGGAATTAATATCTTTTATGATATTCAGACCTTTTCCAATTCCTTTAGTTAATGTTGTTTTACCTGCTCCAAGATCACCAGTTAGTAAAATGCAGTCACCTTTATTTAAGATACTGCCTATTTTTCTTCCTATGCTTTCAGTTTCAAGTCTATTATTAGTCAGATATTCTTTCATAATTTCCCCTCATACCTAAAAATTATAACATTTTTTAAGTCCAAAAAGCAAGAAAAAAAGGACCGAAGCCCTTTATTACTCATAAGATAAAAAATTAAGAATTCCCAGACCAATTGCTTTGGCGACCTTTTCCTGATATTCTTCATCATTTAATAGTGCCCGTTCATCACAATTTGACAAAAAACCTGCCTCAACTAAAACACCAGGTATTTTAGCATTCTTAATCAGATAAAGCGTATCCGCAATCCGAGGTCTTCTTCTGGTATTTTGTAAGACCTCAATTAAGGAGTCTTGAATCATATTAGCAATCGTTTCTGATTGGGAATTAGTCTTAGTATAAAAGACTTGGGCGCCTCTATCTAAAGGATGAGAAGAATTTAAATGAATCGAGACATAAAGATTTGCCTTTGATTGATTAATCATTCTTACTCGATTATGGGTATCATGCCTTTTTCTAGGTAAAGCTCCCTTACTTAAATCATAATCACCAGTCCTAGTTAAAATAACTGTAATATTATTTTCTTCCAAAAATAAAGCTAACTTTTGTGAAATCAATAAATTAATATGACTTTCGATTATGCCATCAAATTCCGCACCACCATCAATACCACCATGACCTGGATCAATAATTACTGTCAGTGCTTCATTAGTTACGTTTTCTGATTTAGTTGCTTTATAGATAATTCCGGAAATCAAAAAGCCGATTATTAGTAGCAGAATAAAATTTTTCAAATTGCTTCACCAATTAATTATAGAAACTAATCAGCGAAAATATCACTAGAAACCAAAAAACTATATTTTTTTTACAATCCTTTTTGTTTTATTTTCTTTCTTAAATCCTCATAACCCTTTTTACCAAGAAGCGCAAACATATTATCCTTATAAGCTTCAACTCCTGGTTGATTAAAGGGATTGACGCCTAAAAGATAACCACTAATCGCACAAGCTTTTTTAAAGAAATAGACAAGATAACCAAATACTTCTTCTGAAAGTTCTTGTAGGTTGATCAAGATATTAGGAACTCCACCTTCAATATGAGCTAACATAGTTCCAATTAAAGCTGAGTTATTAATTTCCGTTAAGTTCTTACCAAGCAAATAATTCAAACCATCCGCATCTTCTTTATCTTCTGGCAGATAAAAGCTGGAGTTTACCTTTTGCACATTGATTACTGTTTCAAAAAGAATTCTTTCACCGTCTTGAATATATTGACCTATTGCATGTAAGTCTGTTGTAAAGCCAACTTTAGAGACAAATAATCCCATGCCATTTTTACCTTCAGATTCGCCGAATAATTGTCGCCACCATTCAGAGAGTGAATTTAGTTTAGGTTCATAGTTCGCAATAATTTCAATCTTATGACCATAACGATATAAAATATTTCTGATAGCCGCATATTTATAACAATCGTTTTTAAGGACATCCGGATTCAGAAAGTTCTGATAAGCCATCTCGGCGCCTTTAAGAATCTTTTTAATATCAAAGCCAGCACAAGCCAAAGGCAATAAACCACAAGCTGTTAAAACACTAAAACGGCCGCCAACATTTTCTGGTATATCAAAACTCTCATAACCTTCTTTATTAGCCATATTTCTTAAAATACCACTTTTCGGATCAGTCACAACCACAATCCGTTCTTTTGATTCTTCTTTTGAATATTTAGATTCTAATATTTGTTTTAAAATCCGAAAATATACTGCTGGTTCCGTTGTTTTTCCCGATTTAGAGATAACAATAAGCGAAAAGTTTTTATCTTTAAGATGGGAAATCATTCCACAGAGATATTCTGAAGATAAATGATGTCCGGCATAGACAATTTCTGGCTTTTTATCCGAAAAGTAATTATCTAGAAATTCGATTCCAGCTCTAGAACCAAGATACGAACCACCAATACCAATCACAATTATTACATCAGAAATTTTACGGAGTCGATTGGCGCAAGCATTTATTTTAGCTATTGTTTCTTTATGATCCATAATTGGCCAATCTAGCCATCCTAAAGCTTCGCTTCCAGCTCCTTCTCTTTTGTGAAGCATATAGTGAATTTCAGTAACCTCTTGTCCGATTCTTGGCAAATCATTTAAATTAATAAAATCCAAAACTTTACTATAATCCACTGAAATCATTGCCTTGTTCCCCTTTCTACGTGCTGATTAAAAGACAGCTGCTTAGAATTATACTCTATACTAATAAACCTCAAAACAACAAAACGCTTACATAAGCGCTGCTAGTTATTATTTTTTAAGTCTTTTATAGGCTTGATTAACCCATTGCGGCAAATAATCCTCTAAAGTCTTAAAACCAATCTGAATATTTCCGGCTTTTTTAAGCTTTAAAGGAATGTTGTTGGCTTGTTTAAAACTAAGCTTTAGTTTACCGCTAATTTTTTCCTGACCGAGCACTTTTAAGTCTACTACTTCGCCGACTTTTATAATTTCACTTATGCTTTTTACATAATCATCAGAAAACTCTGAAATATGGATTAGTCCGTCAAAATTATCAACTTTAACAAACGCACCATAATCTTTGATACCTGTAATCGTGCCTTTAACTATTGAACCACTTTTAAGCATGATTAGCTCCTTATCTGAAAATCAAAAAAGTTATAATTGAAACAACAATCCCTAAGATAAAACCGCAAATAACTTCATTAGGTGTATGACCTAAAAGTTCTTTAAGTTCCTTATCATTTTCATATTCCGTATTTAAAGAGCGCATATCTCTAACAATCCGATTAAGAATTACTGCATGCTTACTAGCCTCTAAACGAACCCCCATCGCATCATAAGTTACAATTAAAGCTAGCGCCACGCTAATCGCAAAATAAAATGTATTTGGACCTTCAAAAAGACCAATAAGCGCCGCTAAAGTTGTCACACAACTAGTATGCGTGGAAGGCATCCCGCCTGAACGGACTAAAATGCGTGTAGAAAATTTACCAGTCTTAAAATAATGTGTAAAAAATTTAAAGGTCTGACCAATAAAGATTGTCACAAAACATGCCAAAATTATTATTATGGGATGGGACATTTAAACTCACTCCTACTTTACGTTCACGACTTCAATTATCTCGGGAACGCTCTCTAAAATCAGACTTTCAATACCATTCTTGATGGTTTCATCAACTGCCAGGCAATTAGCACAAGCACCCAGCATCCTGACATAGACCGTATTATCCTTGATTTCCACTAGTTCTACATCGCCGCCATCACGATTTAAATAAGGTCTGACTTTCTTTAATATATCTCTAACCTGCTTTTCTATCTTATCCATAAAAACCTCATTTATTCCTAATTCTTTTTAAAATAAAGAACTTTGCGTTAATTACACACGACTCATTTAAATAATCAGGAATTGTTTTGAATGAGTTTTTACTTTTCGGGTCGCTAGAGAAACCTTTGATTCTTAATATATCGTTGGAAACATCTCCGACTAAATAAGTAAATTTATCAAAAATTTCTTCAATATAACGATCCTGAAACTTGGCAATATCAAAAGCTTCGCGATGATTTTTTAAAAGTTCAAAATTGCCTTTTGTTGTTTCTAAAATCATTTTATCACCTTTAAAAATTATACCTTATTCTGCTTAAAAAAGCCAGAGATTTTTATTATCTCTTCGATAAAAACGCTAAACAAACTATGTTTTTATTCTTTTTTGCATAAAAACTTTGATTACTTCTAATACTATTTTCGAGGTGATGGTCTAAAAGACGACAAATTATGCAAATAAAAGAACTAATGAGTACCGATATTATTAAAATTCCAGGCACTACTTCTTTGCTTGACGCTGCCAAACTAATGAAAAAACACAATATCGGTTTTATACCTGTTACAGATCAGGATGTTGCGGTAGGGGTTATTACCGACCGTGATATTGTTTTAGCTTTGGCTAAGGACCAGAAAACTGATATTAAGGTCAGTAGTTTCATGACTAAAAATGTTAAAACTTTAAAACCAGAAGATAAAATTGAAGTGCTTCATGAATTAATGGGACGCTATCAGATTAAAAGAGTTTTAGTAACCGATGCTAATCAAAAATTGGCAGGCGTTGTTTCTCTCGCCGACATTGCCAGGCGTAAACATTTAGAGGAAACTGCTCAGGAAATTTTAATTGAAATTACTGACGACCCATCTAAAAAAATAGAATCTAATGGTCAAAGAGGTGTGAAAGTTGACGATTTCCCGCTTTAAAAATTGTCATTTTTTAGCCATAACGAATCAATATCCCTTCTTCTACTATGATAAAAAAATAATTCGGACTAAAAATAATAATGCAAAGTATTAAATTTTTTTCTGATTGGCTTGTTTAATCAATAAAAATCAAAAACTTAAAATTGCGATGTTTCAGATAAAAAAAGACATTTATCCAATGTCTTTTTCTTTTTTCTACTATTTTTTATAAAAATTTTAGCTTTAATTTTACTTTTTTATCGAAATATCTGCCAAATTTTTTTGGCTTTAGCTAAGCATCTTTATAGTTATAAAAGCTAACTGTTATTCCAGCGACTTCTAAACCTTAAATTAAAATTTACATTTTCATAACTGAACTGAGGATTATTACCGAAAATACCTGAACCAGATTGTCTTCTTAATCTCATAGTCCCTACAAAATTAACATAGAAATCATCTGGCATTCTTTCAGAATAATTTGTCATTTCAAAAACAACTCCTGGTTCAAAAGTAAATTGATTTGGTGTCATTTGAGGAAGACTATAGTGCCAAGTTGATTGAGAATTAGTCATAGTTACATTTGACAGAAAATTTTTATTAAATCTAACAACTCGATCTAAATCAATATTTGTATAATGTGGTTGTCCAGCAAGTCCAACAGGCATAAATCCTGTGATCATTGATCTTCCCATTTCCACCCCAGGAGTAAGCATTGATCTTAATGTAATATTAGTTGGATTAGCAACTGGAAAAACATCGTGAACGAGCGGAACACCACCAAATCTCCATTCACTTAAATCCCATATATAATCAACAACTTGCTCAAGGTTGATGGAAACATTGCCACTTAAGTTCTCCCAATTAATAAATTCTGTTCTGCCCTGATTTCTTAATGCTTGGCCGGGAGTAAATGTTACACTTGATTTTAGTATATAAATACTACTTCTTGATTGTGGAATGATATATCTATAAACTCGAACACCAACAGTTACAGCTCCAAAAGGAGCCAATTCCCTTGTATTGCTTGTTGCCATAACAAGCGATCTTAAAGGGATTTGCGCATTTAACGGCATAATTTCTACAGAATCATTTTCCTTATCACTATCATTGAAATATGATTTCTCGCTGACATCTAAGCTATTAAGCAAGGAGAGTTGTTATAATTGAAACACCAAATATTAACCAAAAAAGTTTTTTCATCATTAATTACCTATCTTTCTAAAATTAATTATAGCATATTATTCCAAAGTTCTACATTTTTTTCGTTCGTCAAAGCTCGACAAAAGATATAATGAAAAATGCCACCTCAAATTAAAAGGGGCTAGCATTTTTCCATAATTTATAATGATTTTCTGATTTCTATTTTTCAAATGTACAAAGTAAACGCTAGTCTCTGACCTTTCACACCGTTTTGCATCCAGCTCCAGCGGTTCAGTCACTAAAGGAAGACTGCTTAATCTAACCATACGCAGCTTAAGGATAACTCAACGCAAATGTTTATGTATATAATTATCTCGATTGTGTAACTATTATGCACTAAACTAGCTGGATTCGCAAAATTTTATTGATTTTCAAAAAAACGATAAAAAAAGCAAAACTCTTGAATGACTAAAAATCATTGAGAATCTTGCTTAATTTATTATTTAGCTAGAATTTCCTAATTGTCTTCTTAAGTTTAAGCATGTACAGCTGTCCTATTATGCCTATTAGAATCATAAAAATTACGAAAATAATAATTAAAATTACTCTTGATAGCCTTATAAAACTTTCCTGATTAAAGACATAAGCTATATTACTAATTAAAGAAGAAATAATTAAAAAATGCGCAACTAAGTTTAGCCAAAAAATTGGCTTTGTAATTTCTCCTGTTTTTATTTCATAATAACTGAAAAAATATTTTGTAATTTTAAGCTTATAAATATTTTCATCAAAATATTTTTCTTTATAAATTTTATCAAAAGCGCGTAATCCAGCATAAGTCAATACAGTAAATATTGCCCAAAATGCGAATCCATTTAAAATTGACTGTTGAACAGGTGTAAATGATGACGCATATATTAATTCCATTTTTTTCTTCCTTTACTATTTCAATTGACTTAGTATAAATTCCTTATGAGTTGATAATCCTATTATACTAAGCCCAAAAATTAATCCTTCTGTAGGCCATGGCTGACCTACTACCCCAAATATCGCTGATATCCCAACTTTACGCCAATCAATGGTTCCATTAAATACTGGTTGTGATCCTATTGAAACAGCACCATACGTTCCTGTTTTTCCAATTACTTTATACACGAGCCCAATCTTCGCTAACCCTATCGCCTTTGCGCCTGTAGTTGTCGCGACTGTAGTGACTACCCCAATAGTAAATCCATCTACAGCACCTTCAAGACTTCTTTTATTAAGAACACCAAATCCTGCGCTTATTCCACCAACAATTAATGAAGCTGTATAAACATATTTTGTGCTCTTATAAGCCCAGATAGCTTTTGTTGATAAACTGCCAATTGCCGTGAAGCTAACTGCACTTTTTTTGGCTAGTAACACAGCGACTCCGGCTTTACCTAATGTCAAAACATTTAGTGTCTTAAAGGCGATTATTGCTCCTACTCCAATCGCAAATCTAGTTGCTAGTGGAAGTCCTCTATACCATCCCATAAGTCTAACCATACGCGCTTGAAAACGACTCAACGCAAATGTTTCTGTATATAATGGCATTGTTGTCTCGATTGTGTAACTATTATACACTAAACTAACTGGATTCGCAACAGTTAATAGATAAGAATTTAAACTATTTGGTAAAATTGCCCTGTCAACCATTTCTTCTGGTGCTTCTGGGGAGATAAATTGCCGCATTATTGGCGAATAATATCTGCCTTCTATAAAATAAAGCTGAGTTTCTAAATCCAGATATTGGGATTTCCAGCGAATAGGGTTTCTGATTCCAATATGATTGCGATGGTTTTGAAGCGTGAGTTCATGGCTAGAACCTGATCTTACTTCTAAAACCCTAATAGTATTCCCCCAGGCATCATACTCATACCTGATTATATGATTGTTATTCCCGCTCCTAAGCCCAATCACATTATTCAAGGTATCTTTAATAAAGTAATAAATAAACTCCTCAGAATCATGAATAAGTCCACTCTCAAAACCTCTTGCGACAAAGCCAATAATTCCATTATAATCATAAATAAACCTTATATACCTTGTAGCGTTTTCCCGTTCTACTAATAGCTTATTCCCATCATAAACATATTCGATTGTTTGATCTGGAAATTCAGCGGTTTTTTTGAATCTGATGCCTTGACTATTATAATGATATGTAAACGTCTGATTTCCTAAAAAACCAACATTATAACATCTTTTTAACAAGCTTCCTCTTTCCCATTCCATAGACCTTGACATATAATTAGTACAATTCCCTAACCTATCATAATCAAAATTTAATGTTTGCTGGGGTCGTGTAATGCTCATTAATCTTCCGGCAATATAATTGTAGTTTATAGTAATTCCATTAAAGATTGGATTACCATTATCTAGCCTAGTATCACCATCAAAGTCTTCTTCTTTAAGGCTTCCGTCAGTATTATATCTAAATCTTCTAAATTCTATATTCCTGCCAATTGTCTGTGATACTTCTGAGATGACTCTACTAGCTCTATCATAATTGTATAATAAGATTTGGTCGCCAACCTGCATTGCATTTGTATGCCAAGTAATCAAAACAGATTGGATATTTCCGCGAGTATCAATCCAGTTATCTGAAAGATATCTGAAATCATTAGGTCTATTTGGTGTAACGCCGACGATTTGTCTTAATATTTCTGTTCCATTATGATATTGATAAGTTTCATGAAATCTTCTTTCAGATGATGTAATACCATGACGGGTACGCTCGAGGAAAACTTTTTCAGAAAATCTGCCAAAACGATCATAACCATAATAAACATTAAGCAAGTCACGGCCATGTGGAGAATTTGGGTCAGTTAGGCTTTCTTCTGTCTCTGTAACCCTTGGCGCAAACAGATGGTTATCACTTAATATGATTCTTGTTAGCGATAAATTATGAATTCCCAAAGTCTGATGCATGCGATATTCTGTCCCGCGAGGATTAGCCCAAATGCTTACATAAGGGCTTCTATATTCAGTAAGCTCATTTCCGTCACTATAAAAAAACGTATAACGAGCTTCTTCAAATGGATCTAAGTATTGGCTAATTTCTGAGACAATTTCACTTTCTCTGATATTATTCTGTCGCATAAAAATGGTTTCTGAGCCATCTTCAATTGTACTGCTTACCCTACCATATTTGTCCAAAAAAATATTTGTCGTATCTATATCACTTGCGGTACGATATTTCATTGCTGTAACAATACTACTAGAGCGATCTATATGCATTTCCGTTATCGGACTGGAAACATTTGCTCTAATTATGTTTGTGCGTTCAACATCGCCAAACTCGTTATATTGATATGCATAGCTGTAATTGCTTCCTTCTGACTGCAAGTTACTGAGTCTTCCAACATTTTCATATTGAAGGATGTTCCTGCCATTAACATTATCTCTAATGTTATCTAAGCGATCAAACATTGAATTATAAGTACTATTAAGTTGATAATTACTAGTCATATCTCTAGTACCATTAGCGTTGAAGCCAAAAAATTCACTTACATCAGGATTACTAAAAGGCGTCAGATATCTTAATACTCTTTCTGTTAATTGACTCCTTTCCGAAGCATTTGTGGAAGCAATATTTGTTGAATAAAGAAAAGTTTCATTGCTTACTTGCGGATGGCGTGTAATCCTTGTTACATTGTTCGATTGATTATATGTATATTCATTACGAACTTCATACTCATCTACCTCTAATCGGATGCGCCCTTGGAAATCATGTCGTTCTTCGATTTGTCTTGTAATATTGTCTTTACGGGCTACTGATAAGGTACCGATACAAGCTGGTATAATTCCGCTAGCAGGAATAAAGTTAGTTGTTATTTGCGTAACAATTTCATTATTCATCGACCGACTTTCAATTAAGTATTCAGCTCGATTACTTGCTAAACGAACAGGCCAACTATTTTGGTTAAAAAAGATGTATCTTGCGCTTGAGACAAGCATTTTCCACGTCCCATCACAAGCTGACAAAATAAAATGAGCTCCAGTTCTTTTGATAAAGCTCTCATAAGTCGCTTGGATATCACTTTCTGTAAAATAGAAATCGTTATTTACCCTTATACCTCTTTCAAAAGGCGTAAAAGTATCCCAAAAGCCAATAACATCAATATTCTCTAAAATTTCTCTATGTATAACGACTTGATTATTTGGTCTTGATTCAGTCGTTGTCAAATACATTCTCGTTCTATCACTATAAACTATTTTCATGCCTGCTATCTTAGCCATTCTACCAGCTACACCGCCAGGAAAATGGATTAAAATTTGCTCAAGATTATGATTTGGAATTTCAACCGTAACTTCAACATACTGCCAAACTCCATTAGCCCTATTATCAATTGTACTATAAGTTCTTGTGGTCTGTCCATTTGATCTGGTTGTAACAAGAATTCGATTATTGTTTAATCTTCCTTCTAATTTCAACCAAAATCCTACCGTAAAAAAGCGACATTCAGCGAAAGTATTGCGATAACTCCTAACATTTTCAAATCTTTGGCTTAATAAACCATCATTAGCATTAGTAATATCCCAACTAGTATGAATAGAAAAGCTATTTTCACCATTTATCATTTCCTGATCATTACCTGGATTTAACATATCTCTGCCTGGTCTTTTTAGGAGTTCTCTCAAATCTGGTCCTACTGCTTCCAATATTGAAACTAAAAAACCATCTAAATCAAAATAGTAATTTAGATTAATGCCTTTTTCATTTGTAAGTGTCGTCCGCCAAAAATTATTATCATAAGTAAAATTAGTCTTTTGATTTTGCTCACGAATCACAAGGTCATTTCTGACTTCACCAAAAAAAGAAACATCTAATGAACCACCAACTCTGATAAGTCCTCTGTTAGTGTTTGTTGCTGAAGCAATGCCTGTTTCTATTGCTGTTATTTTGTTAATTTCTTCTCTAATCTGACTATCATAAGTAATTTTGATTGTTTCATTATCTCTTGTATCAAAAAGTCCAGCTATTCTTGAAGAATTGGAATCATAAAAGATATGGGTTATATGTTCTGAAATCCGCTTATTATCCCGTCTTTCTCTTCTTGAAATAGTTCTTAAATTGTTACTTATGTCATAATCATAATTATAGGTTAAATAAATGCGATTATTTAAAATATATCTTATTTCCACAAGCATCATTTCACTATAGTGAAAAGTAATTCTTCGCCAAGGAATTCTTGCATCACGAACTTCTGATAAAAATCCATTTATATAAATAAAATTCTTAATACTAGCCATGTTCGTCGCTGATCTCGTTTCTGTAAGATTTCCTGATAAATCAAATCTAAGTTGGTTATCAAACTCATCAGTTATAATTTGACTATCAACTAACATGTTGTCTGGACCTGTTGTTGTAAGTATCAAGTTAAGTCCAGAAACGTCAAAATACTGATAAGTATTGCCGAGATGTCCCATGTAACGGAATATATGCGAAAAACCACTTTCATCAATATAAGTATATTGAATCAGATTCCTTGTTTGGCTAGAAGATGATCTTGTTAATGTGCGTCTAAGATTAAGTTTCCAATGACCTCTAAATCCTGATAAATTGTTAGCAATAAAACTTGGATTATAGATATGGCTGACATTAATTTGGAAATCACCACTTCCAATACTTGTGGCCGGAATTTCAGCTAAAACTCTTCCAGTTCGAACATTAACAGAAACAAACGCATTTTTTATTTCATACTTTATTCTTGTATGACCAATATGCTCTTGCACATTTATTCCTCCATTACTTTCTTGACTACTTCCGAGTCTTTTAATGATTTCATTTCTGTTTCACCAGTAGCTAAAATTTTTCTACTGCCTCGCCCTGTTATGAAAACTACATCATTATACTCGCATTCAATAATCGCTTTTTTAATCGCTTCTTGACGATTTAAAATGATTTCAGAGGGAATTTTGTTATCTAAATAAGTTTGGAGTTCTTCACAAATTGCAAGTGCATCCTCAGCTGCTGAATCATTTTCCGTCAAATAAATAAAATCTGCCAAAGATTTAATATAATCCATAGCTTGTTTTCGAATTTTAGCTCTTTGACTAATATAGAAATCGGACTTAAATATCGGCTCCCAACCTTTAAAGCCAGTCCCAGAAGCGCCTGTTACTAAGCGAATTTTATTGATTTCGCCATTTAACTGGTAATTTTTTAAATAATCCAAAGCTGGATCAAGAAACATTCCAACAATTACTTTGCAATTTTCAAATAAAAAAACTTCTTCTCTGCCTTGAACCTGAACATCTTGAATAACATTTAAAAATGCCTCAGTTTCAAAAATGTTTAAAGCTGCTAAAACTGTTATCGCACAGATAATGTTAAGGGCATTATAAGGCATAATCATTTGGGTAGCGAATTTAAAGAACTCTCCCTTGACTCTTAAATGAATTTCCATACCTTCTAAACTGTGCTCACAAAAATGCATAATTGTATCAAATTTTGTGTAATCTATATTCTTTTGTTCAGCAGTATAAACAGAACCAAAAGTGAAACTTCTTTTATTATTAATATTTAATAACTCCTTAAGTTCCTCTTTTGCAATATCTCCTGTCGCACCAAAAACATTTACAGACACTTCTTCTAGTGATGCATTTCTAAAAAAGGATTTTATTGAATTTACATATGTATCACTAGGTTCTTGATCTATATGGTGATTCTTAAAAATATTAGTTAAGACTCGCACCGTAAAAGGAATGTCTTTTGTTATACCATTTACAATAGATGATTCGTTTACCTCGAGCACGAGGTAATCAGGTTGGAAAATTTCTGCTTCATAAATGATTCTTAAAAGCACACCTAAATTTAAAAGTGGTGTTTCACTTCCTTCACCAGGTTTTGAATTACCAGCTGGAGAATAAATCTCTGCACTTGAATATAACATAGATTTAAAACCTTTAGCTCTTAAATATTCATGAATTACTTTTGCAGTTGTAGTTTTACCTCGGCTTCCAACGATACCGATAATTTTAATTTTGTCTAAATTATTAAGTGTTTGCTCATTAAGTTGTTTTGGACTAAATTTGCCATTATTTTCTAAATCCGCAAAACTTTTTTGCATTTCAATTGGTATTAAATCAACTGGCAATTGACTTAATAATTTTTCTTTTAATTTTGATAATTTAATAATTATCGTCTCCTTTGTTAAAATTTAGTTATTTAATCAATTGGCTGAGTAGATGGACATTCATAAGTGAAATTTATAAAGCTTTGCGTAATTAATCGTGATTCAGTCGAATCAGTATAAAAGCGAAGCGGAAAAGTGAAATAAATTTCTGCAACAACTGTCTTATCATTATGTAAATCAAGTTGCTCGGTTACAGTAATAAACAGATTTCTTCCTTCTATTCTTGATTCAAATTTAACTCTAGCCGATGAACCTGTAGTAGGCACCCATACGGGAAAAGAACCTAGTGGAACAATAATTTCTGTTGATTGAAGCGTACCATCGACTGATCTAGTCCAATCAACGTGAATCCCATGCTTAAATACTTCTGTTAACTCAAATCCGAAAAGGTTTGAAACACGATCAGAAGCTTCCAGTAATTTTATGACTAGCTCGTTTAGAGCCGAAGCGGTTAAAACATCGCCGGTTCTAAATTGATTTCTGTTGTTTAATAAACTAGTTGTTTCACTAGCATTTGTATCAAATTTCATTTTTATCATCCCTTCTTTTTAGTTAAACCAAATTATTTATAATCTGTAACAAATCCGAAATCGATATTATTTCACTGACAATTGCGTTTAATGTCGATGATGTTAAAATATCAGTTTCTTGAAACATGTTTCCATTATTAATCCGATTTGCTAAAGCAGTGTTAGTTGTATTCCATCTCATAATAAAGTTATCTCCTTTTTATTTAGTCCAATGGACTATTTTACCTATTAAATTAGGCATAGCTCTTATCATTTATATGCTAGTTATTATTGTTTCGGAACAAATTAACTGCTTTTAAAAATTTCATTGCCGATTTTTAAATATTATAAATAAAAAAACTCAAACATTTTGCCTGAGTTTTTTTAAGTGTTTATATATTTAATTAGCATTATTTTGTTTGAAAACTAATTTTCTTTAACAAAACAACTGCTTCACAAGCAATTGCCTTGCCTTCGCCAATACTACCTAACTTTTCAGTTGTTGTTGCTTTTACACTGACATTTTCAATATCTGTCTCTAAACATTTTGCAATATTTTTGCGCATCAAATCAATGTATTCACGCATCTTAGGCTTTTGAGCGCTAATCATTAAATCAATATTATTTATTTCATAACCTTTTTCTTTTATCAACTTATAAGCTGATTGAACAATTATCTTTGAATCAAGATCTTTATTCTCTTTAGCATCATCGGGAAAATGACTGCCAATATCGCCTAAGCTTAAAGCCCCAAGTAAACTTCCCGCAACAACATGATATAAACAATCCGCATCACTATGACCTAATAATCCCTTATCAAAAGGAATTTCTACTCCACCCAATATTAACTTACGCCTCTCAACTAACCGATGAATATCCCAGGAATGACCGATTCTAAACATATTACTCTCCCTATTTTTTAGTACTTCTAAATCACTTTGATGAGTTATCTTAATGTTTTTTGTCTGATGCAAAATTGCTTTAATATTTATGCTAGGATAATACTTTTCTATGAGACTAATATCATCGGTTCCACAATAGTTATCTTTTAAGGCTTTTTCATGACAATCTTTGATTAGTGCTGTTTTAAATGCTTGTGGTGTTTCTGCCTGGATTAAATCATTGCGATTCAAAGTAATAAATTGCTTACCTTCTTTAAGTTTGATCGTATCAGTAACATTTTTTCCAACAAAGGCAACTTCAGATATTTTAACGGCTTCCATCGTTTCTTTTATTAATTGTTCACTAATAAAGGGCCTGGCTGCGTCATGAATCAAAACATATTCACTTCTAATCGCTTTTAAGCCATTTCTGACTGAATCAGCTCGTTCTTTACCGCCTTTTATAACTGTTAAGTCCGTTACTTCTACTATTTTATCATAATCACTAGGACTAGCCACAATTATAACTTCTTTGATTCCTGCCTGAATAAATTTTTTTGCACAGACTAAAAATAAAGGTTGATTGTCTATTTCTAGAAAAACCTTATTATAGCCAAGAGCTACTCTTGAGCCAGAACCGGCAGCCATTATCAAAACACTAAACATCTTATCCCTCCATTAAAATATCGCAGGCGATATCATAATCACTACTTTGAAAATCCACGATAAACTCACTAAAACAAACGCCAATTGATGTTCCTTTATAATCTTTAAGAAATAAGTCATAAAAACCGGCACCATAGCCGATTCTTTTTTTATTTTTGGAAAAAACAATACCTGGCACAATAATCAAATCAATTTCAGCTTTATCGATTGCTTGTTGACTTTGATCCGGCTCGTTAATGCCAAATTTGCTTTTTAGCAAACTATCATAACTGGAAACATAAGAAAAAATCAAATCTCTGTTAGCTACTCGCGGCAACAATAGCCTTTTTACCTTAATCAATTCAGTAACATCTATTTCATTTTTAATCGGAAAATAAATCGCAACATTAGATGCTTCCTTAAAAACTTTAAGTTCTTTCAACTGATCTAAAATCTTTTTACTTGCCTCTTTAACTCTTTCTTGACTAAGTTCTAATCTTTTTTTAAGATAATAAGCTCTAAGCGCCTCTTTAGTGTCTAGAGTCATAGTAGTAATAATATTTATGATAATCCGGACTACAAGCAAATTTCAAGGCTTGTGTGCCATTTTTAATGAACTCTTCTGGTCTTGAAGCATCTCTTTCGGTTAATATGCCCATTTTTACCCGAATGGTTTCTGAATTATTGCCCATCTCTACAGTTTTATCTAAAGTATGGCCACTTTGAATCAGTTTCTTAAAAAGCTCCATTTTCTGTAAATCAGTAATCGTTAAAGCAAAGTCAACGCCTGAAAGCCGATAAAGTGACGAAGATTCACTAACAAAGTTTTTCTTCAACTGTTTGACATATTCATTTAAAAAATAATTACCGATAGCCCAACTATGGCGTTCATTGATCTCTTTTATCGAAACAATCTTTAACATTATATAGTAAAACGGTCTTTTTGACTGAATAACTTTATGTAAATCAGCTGCTAGTTCTGATTCACATTTAAGAGAATCAAGTTCCTGCATTCCGCTTTTCGTAAAATTATTGACAGAAACATCATTTATTGTACAGATAATTACTGAGTCTTCATTTGTAAAAAGCCGGTGCAACTTAAGAGCCGCAATAAAATATTCATCTTTACGCGCTATCTGGATTGTGAAGCTAGCTTTTGGATCAACTTCTGAAAGATTACGGATTTTATGCATAAAGACAGGCTCATGGTCTGGGTGAATCTTATGGAGTAAATCACTGATACCTAAAGCGTTATGATCAATTTTTAATAAATCTTTAAAAGTATTATTTCCCCAAACATAATTTTCTTTCATATCAATAAAACAGACGCCTTCTTCCGTTAAATCGATCATCGCTTGAAAGCGACTAATTAAACTGTTATGTTCCTCTGTTAAGTCACGCAACTTTTTTTCTGTATCGAGCATACTGAAATCATTCTTTTTTTCGCCAACTAGAATCCGTCCTTTGTACTTAGAAAGACTAAAAAATGGTGTTTCCTGTAAAATGGCGATGACTTGACTGCCTTCAAAGTTTAAAAAGACTAACTCGCGTCTTTCGCCTTCACTTTTATTAATAGCTTCCCTTTTATAGTTTTTATAATGCTTTCTTAGTTCTTTATTATTAATTTCAATGCCATTATAAGTTTTGATACGGATACATTTTTCAATTATATCAAAAAAGTTCTTATTTTTTACTTTTTTAAATTCCAATCCAAACTCATTTAAAAAGTTTTCTGAAATATCTTTAATCCGATCTTTAGCATCAAGCATTAAATAAAGGCTCCATTTTGTCTTTTTAACCGATTTTGTTAATAAGCTATAATAATTATAAGCATTAAATGAATTGCGTAAATTAACAAGTAAAGCAATAAATAAAATTGCAAAGTTAAAAATTGCATAATAGATAAATAAATCATTAAACCAGTCATAGTCTTTTAAGGCAACTTCATAAAAGCCCAAAGCTGAACCGGCCAGTAAAACATTAACAAAAAAAATCAACAAATATTTTTTGTTAAATATCCCTTTAAAGTACATCTGCGCAAAAACAATTATAAAAGCTAAAACGCTTATTACAAGAACATATAGTGGATGAATCTCAAACATATCTTTCTAACCTCCAAGTAAAACAAGGTTTTATTATTATAGCGTAAATTGTAAAAAAAAGCAAGTGGAATTTTTTTTCCAAAGACAAAGACAAAAAGCCACTTTAATTAAGCGGCTTTTTTAGGTTTGTTAGTTAAACTAATTAAGAAACAATTTTAACTACTGAACCAGCACCAACAGTTTTTCCACCTTCACGGATAGAGAACTTAGTTCCTTGCTCGATAGCAATTGGATGAATTAATTCAACAGTAATCTCTGCATGATCACCAGGCATAATCATTTCTGTTCCGGCAGCAAGAGTAATAATTCCTGTAATATCTGTCGTACGGAAATAGAATTGCGGACGGTAGTTAGAGAAATATGGAGTATGACGTCCACCCTCTTCTTTAGAAAGAGTATAAACCTGCGCAAGAAATTTTGAATGCGGAGTAACTGATTTAGGTTTAGCAAGAACTTGTCCACGTTGGATATCTTCACGAGAAACACCTCTTAAAAGAACACCGATATTATCTCCAGCTTCAGCTTGATCTAATAATTTACGGAACATTTCAACACCAGTAACAACTGCTTTTTTAGTTTCTCTGATACCAACGATTTCGATTTCTTCACCAACTTTTACAGTACCACGCTCAACACGTCCTGTCGCAACAGTTCCACGTCCAGTAATTGTAAATACATCCTCAACCGGCATTAAGAATGGTTTGTCAGTTTCACGAACCGGAGTCTCGATATAACTATCAACATTCTCCATTAACTCTTCAATTTTAGCAACCCATTTAGGATCTCCTTCAAGAGCTTTTAAAGCAGAACCATAGATAAATGGAATATCATCACCTGGGAAGTCAAACTCTGATAACATTTCACGAACTGTCATTTCTGCAAGTTCGATTAACTCTTCATCATCAACCATATCGCATTTGTTTAAGAATACAACAAGTTTAGGAACTCCAACCTGACGTGATAAAAGAATATGTTCGCGTGTCTGAGGCATCGGTCCGTCAGCTGCCGAAACAACCAGGATTCCTCCGTCCATCTGAGCAGCACCTGTAATCATATTTTTTACATAGTCGGCATGTCCAGGACAGTCAACGTGTGCATAGTGACGTTTTTCAGTTTGGTATTCAACATGTGAAGTGTTGATTGTGATTCCGCGCTCTTTTTCTTCAGGAGCGCTGTCGATTGCATTGTAGTCTTTTTTCTCTGCAAGACCTTTATTTGCCAGAACGGATGTGATAGCCGCTGTCAAAGTAGTTTTACCATGGTCAACGTGACCAATAGTTCCAATATTAACGTGTGGTTTATTACGTTCAAATTTAGCTTTAGCCATTAGTTATTATCTCCTTAATAATATTATTTTTCCATTATATATTTTACATTATTCACACGAATAATGCAATAGCAAAATCATTAATTACCGCGTTTTTTGATGATTTCTTCAGCAATATTCTTCGGACAAGCCTCATAGTGGTCAAATTGCATGACATAATTACCACGTCCTTGTGAATTACTGCGCAATGATGTTGCGTAGCCAAACATTTCCGATAACGGAACGAAAGCCTTAATTTTTAGAGCATTTCCGACTTTTTCTTGCGATTCCAGACGTCCGCGTCTTGATGTAAGATCACCAATTACGTTTCCGACATATTCTTCAGGAACTACTACGTCAACAACCATGACTGGCTCAAGTAAAACTGGCTTACATTTAGCTTTAGTTTCTTTTAAAGCCATTGATGTAGCAATTTTAAAGGCCATCTCTGAGGAGTCGACATCATGATATGATCCAAAGAATAGGGTTGCTTTAACGTCAATCATCGGATATCCGGCTAAAACACCGTTTGGAAGCGAATCCTCTAATCCTTTTAAAACTGCAGGGATAAATTCACGAGGAATTGTGCCACCAACAATTTTATCGACGAACTCAAAACCTTTTTCTGGATTTGGTTCAAATTTGATTTCAACGTGCCCATATTGACCGCGACCACCCGATTGCTTGATATATTTACCGACGCAATCTGCGGTACTCGTAATCGTTTCACGATAAGAAACTTGTGGTGCACCAACGTTAGCTTCAACACTGAATTCTCTTTTCATCCGGTCAACGATAATCTCCAGATGTAATTCTCCCATACCAGCGATAATCGTTTGTCCAGTTTCTTTATCACTATAAGTTCTAAAAGTTGGATCTTCCTCAGCAAGTTTCTGAAGAGCAATCCCCATTTTATCTTGGTCATTTTTCGTTTTTGGTTCAATTGCAACGCTGATAACCGGCTCTGGGAAGTTCATTGATTCTAAGATTACATCATCTTTCTCACTAACTAAAGTGTCACCAGTCGTTGTATCACCAAAACCAACTACCGCACAGATATCTCCGGCATAAACTTCTTTAATCTCTTCACGATTATTCGCATGCATCTGTAGAATACGTCCAACACGCTCTTTTTTACCTTTTGTGCTGTTTTTAACGTAAGAACCACTTGAAAGTGTTCCTGAATAAACTCTGATAAAAGTTAATCTACCAACATATTTGTCCGTCATAACTTTAAAAGCCAAAGCACTGAAAGGTTCAGTATCAGAAGCTTTACGCTCAATTTCGTTACCTTCACCATCAATACCACGAACAGCCGCAATATCGGTTGGTGCTGGTAAATAATCTAATACTGCATTCAAAATTAATTTTACACCTTTGTTTTTAAAGGCTGTTCCGCAGACAACTGGGAAATAAGCTGCTGTTAAAGTTGCTGTACGAAGCGCTTTTTTGATTTCTTCTTCGCTAATTTCTTCGCCGTCAAGGAATTTCATTGTTAATTCTTCATCATAGTCACAAAGACTTTCTAATAAAGCTTCTCTCGCTGATTTAGCTTTATCAATTAGGTCAGCTGGAATCTCTTTTACAGTAAAGTTTTCTTCCGGACCGCCATCAAAATAATAAGCTTTCATTTCTATAAGATTGATTGAACCTTGAAAAGTATCTTCCGCGCCAATCGGATATTGAATCGGAAAAGCTTTTGCGCCTAAACGGCTCGTGAGACTTTTAACCGAAAATTCAAAGTCCGCGCCGATTTTATCCATTTTATTGATAAAAACGATTCTTGGAACTTCATATTCATTCGCTTGACGCCAAACAGTTTCTGTCTGTGGTTCAACTCCAGCTTGAGCATCGATAACTGTTACAGCACCGTCTAAGACCCGTAAAGATCTTTGAACTTCGACAGTAAAACCAACGTGACCAGGCGTATCGATGATATTAACTTGGAAATCTTTCCAAAATGCTGTTGTTGCAGCACTGGTAATTGTAATACCGCGCTCTTGTTCCTGAGCCATCCAGTCCATTTGTGAAGCGCCATCATGCGTTTCACCGATTTTATGGATTTTTTTAGTATGGTACAGAATTCTTTCAGTTGTTGTAGTCTTACCGGCATCAATGTGAGCCATGATACCGATATTTCTGACTTTATCTAAAGGTTTTTGCCTTGCCATAAATTATCTCCTAATTACCATCTGTAATGTGCAAAAGCCTTATTAGCTTCAGCCATTTTATGTGTGTCTTCTTTTTTCTTAACAGAAGCTCCAGTATTATTAGATGCATCAAGAATTTCGCGAGCTAATCTTTCTTCCATTGTTTTCTCACCGCGTTTACGAGAATAAGTGATTAACCATCTTAAAGCAAGTGTTTGCTTACGCTCTGGTCTAACTTCAACCGGAACTTGATAGTTTTGTCCCCCAATTCTTCTTGAACGCACTTCCAAAGCTGGAGTGATATTTACTAATGCTTGTTCAAAAACCACAAGTGGCTCTTGACCAGTCGATTCTTTGATGCGATCAAATGCACCATATAATATAGATTGCGCGACTCCTCTTTTACCTGCTTGCATAATAGCATTGATTGTTTTTGTAACAACCTTTGAGTTATAAATCGGATCTGGCAATACGTCTCTTTTGACAATATGTCCTTTACGAGGCATTAAAATTCCTCCTTTCTCGAATTAAGTTATTTTTTTGCGCCCGTGGCTCCTGCCTTAGGACGTTTAGTTCCATATTTACTGCGACCTTGATTACGTTTTGCAACGCCTGTTGTATCAAGAGTTCCACGAATAATGTGATAACGCACACCAGGTAAATCTTTAACACGACCACCACGAATTAAAACAACGCTATGTTCTTGAAGCGTATGTCCTTCTCCTGGGATGTAAGCTGTAACCTCAAGACCGTTTGATAAACGGACTCTGGCATACTTACGTAAAGCCGAATTTGGTTTTTTTGGTGTCATTGTTGTAACACGGGTACAAACACCGCGTTTTTGTGGTGAATAAACTTTAGTAGTTTCTTTTGTCAATGTATTTAATCCGACATTAAGTGACGGTGATTTTGACTTAGTAACTTTACTTTTTCTTCCTGATTTAACTAATTGACTGATTGTTGGCATATAGTTCTCCTTTCTAAACCACGCACATGGGTGGTTCGCATTTTTTCCAAAAAAAGATGCTTAAATGTCTAAAATTTAAACAGCATTAATATTTTATAATAATAAAAGCCTTAAGTCAAGAACTTTTTTCAACATCTTCTAATAATATGTATTTATTTAAAATTTATGTATTTCTAATATGTCTTCTGCCGAGATTTTTTTAGTACCCAAACTAATTGTCTGCCGTAAAGCATCAAATTTTGTAATTACTCCTTTAAAATTTTTAAAGTGCCCATTTTCAAAATAAACAATCTCTATTTCCATTTTTTCTTCAAGAGCAATTCTCACGTTTTCATTTATTAGTTCAAGTTGTTGCTCATCCAAAACCGGCTTTTTTACCCTTTCCGAGCGCTCATTTATTTCATGTATTTTATCTTTGAAGCCTTCAAGTGCATCAAAAGGTAACCATTTACCTTTTCTTTTTTTACTCATTATGACCACCAATCTGTTTATTCCTGATTCTTTGCATCGCTTTTGGACCAGAACTTTCCGCTTTATTAATTATGTCTCTGCCATAACGACTTTTTATTTTTAATATCGTTTCTGCTAGTGTTCTTTCTTTAGACTCTGTTTTTTCATCTTGAAATAAACTTAATTGAATTACTTCCCTTGAAGAAAGATTAGTTACCCTTACAGCAATCTTACGAATAGGATAATCATCTACAAAATCATAAAAAAGTTCTTTAAAAGCTAACTGGAGGACTTTTTGACTATCTGTCGGATAGTCTAATGTCTTCTGTCTGGAAAATCCAGATGCAGTTATTTTATCTGAGTAAATAATAGAAAGCATGATAGTTTTACAAAATAATCTGCCAGCAATCAAATCCAACACCAGCACATCTACCATTTCTCTGATGATTAAAGCAGCTTCCCTAACAGGATAATCAGCCGGCAAAACTTGCCCATTTCCAATTGATTTATTACGTGGTTTATAATTTTTAATTTCAGAAATTTTAGAATCATTAATTCCATAAGAATGTTCATAGATTTCTAAACCTATTATACCAAATTCTTTTTCTAGTAAAAGTGGATTAGTTTTACTAATATCTTCCATTGTAAAAATTCCTAGTTGATTTAGCCTTATTTGCATTCTATAGCCAATACCCCAAAAATCTTCTACTGGCCTTTTCCGAACTTCAGAAATAAAAAACTCCTGAGTAAGCTCTACAATTCCCTCTGGGGCTTTTTTAGCTAATAAGTCAAGTGCTATTTTCGCTAAAAACATATTAGAACCAACGCCGCAAGTAGCCGTGATTTTCGTTTTTTCAAGAACTCTTTTAACAATGGCCTGAGCCATCTGAAAAGCCGTTTTCTTAGCATGTTTCAGATAACTGGTTACATCTAGAAATGCTTCGTCTATGCTATAAACATGGATATCTTCTTTACTAATAAATTCCAGATATACCTCATAGATCATCGCTGAATAATCGATATATTTTTGCATCTGCGGTTTAGCAAAAGTTATATTAATATCTGTCGGTAATTCAAATATTCTTAAACGAGAAGGCACGCTTCTTTTTTTTAAATACGGAGTTACAGCTAAAACAATCGACCCCTCACCCCGACTTTTATCTGCCACAACAAGCGCCGTTTCAAAAGGATCTAAGTTTCTTAATGCGCATTCAACAGAGGCGTAAAAACTTTTTAAATCAATAGCTAGAATCACAATTCAAATCACCAATTTTATTGTTTTTCACTTTTAATTAATTATTACTAGTTTTAATTCAAACAATAGAAAAAGCACCCTTAGTATCTAAATACAAAGAGTGCAATTAATTTTTCATTAGTTTTACTTTTTAGATTTCTCTAACCGTTTGTTAAATTTCTCAACACGCCCGTCTGATTGAACAAACGTTTGTTTGCCGGTATAAAAAGGATGACAATTAGCGCATGTATCAACACGGATCTGGTCTAAAACCGAGCCTGTTTCAAATTCGTTTGCGCAAGTTGTACAAACAACCTTAATTTTTTTGTAGTCCGGATGAATTTCTTTTTTCATATTAGGTCTCCTCCCGCATAATTTCTCGTTATGGAAAAAATTTCGCATTAATATTATAACATAGAAAAAAACAAAAGCAAGCAAAATATGATAATTATTGAAGAATAGCTGTTATTTAGAGTTTTATTCATCTTAAATCAAAGATAATTTTTATAATAGTCCTTATTTTAAGGCGAATCTTAGAAAAAATAAATCTGCTTTATAGAAAATTTTGTTTCCTTATATAAAGTAGACTAACTATGTATGCAGATATACAGTTCTTAATGCATCATATATTTGATTAATCTGAATAGTCATACTTGTCAATCCGCCAGAAACAAAATACCAAGAAACACTATCTAAAGCAAAAACATGATTATTTACAATCGCATCTATACTACCAAATATAATATGATTAGTAATGACATCAACGCTTGTAGAAGCTTCTCCTACCGCAAATCCCCTATCGATCCAAAAGATAATACTTGGATTTCGTTCCCTAATATATTCTGGCGAAATCTGAGTTCCGTGTGGATTATCATTTACCCCACTTCCTGGGTTACCACTTGCTATTCCAGAAACTGATTCAGAAACTCCAAGTTCGCGATGAATTAACGAATATCTTCCACCTGCGCCATGCAAAGCGAGCGAACCACCATTCAGCTGAATAATAAGAGCACTAATATTATGCTCATTGTCAAGATAAGTCGCAAGCGAATTTGTTTGTTCTATTTTAATATTTATTAAATCTAGCCTTGATTGGATTTCAGCTTCTATTTGAAATATTTTACCTAAAATCGATAGATTCTCAGCAAAATCCGCAACAAAATAATTTCCACCAGTTCTAAGCCCTAAATCAATTGTCGGCGCAATAGCCCAAAGTCTTGAAAAATTGCTATCAGCCGCAACACTTCTTTGGCGACCAGACATAATAATTAAATCACCATTTTCATGTGAAATTCCTAACCTGGTCAACGTATCCCAACATGGATCATGTGGTCGACTGTCACCTACATCTGGTAATGCAGTTGCACCGCTTGTCGGAAAAGCTGATTGCAAATATTCTGGCATAGCCATATGAGCAATACCTACGACTCTCTCATGCAAATTCAATTCTAGTAAAATATCTAAAACAGCATGTTCAAAAACAATAATACGTTTTGGATTAACTGGTATCTGCAACATTCTCTCTGGTCGCCTTGAAGGTGTTCCAGCAGCTAATGAGGCATGCTGAGCAGCATGAATAGCATACCATCGTTCATTACTTATTTCAATCGTATCTCCTTTATATTCATTACCACCGCTAAAACAAGCAGTAAGTGCAAAGAAAAATGCACTAATTAATATCAAACCTAATTTTTTCATATCTTCTCTCCTTATATTTTTATTGATATATACATATTTTATTGCCGTGAGCGTCAATAATTTGACAATTAACATCAAAAACATTTTTTATTGCACACTCGCACATTATCTCTTTAGGTGCTCCTTTTAAAACTATTTTTCCCTCCTTCATAGCTATTATTTCATCAGAATAACATGATGCAAAATTTATATCATGCAAAACTATGATAATCGTTTTATTTAGCTTATCTACAAGTTTTCTCAGTGTTACCATAATATCTTTTGAATGCTTCATATCCAGATTATTTAAAGGCTCATCGAGAAAAATATAATCTGTATCTTGAGCGACTGTCATCGCAATAAAAGCCCTTTGTCTTTGGCCACCACTTAATTGGTCAATGTATTTGTGTTGCATATCTTCTAAAGACAACCATTTTAAGGCTTCGTCGATTTTTTGATTATCAGCGTTTGTTAAACGACCTTTATTATGGGGATAACGACCAAAAGCTACTAATTCCCTAACTGTTAACCGGATATTTAAATTATTTGCTTGTTTTAGTACCGCAACCTTTATTGCGATTTCACTGTTTTTATATTTATCTAGTGCATTGTTCTCTAAAAAAATATCTCCGGTATCTTGTTTAATAAATCTCGCAATAATTCCTAAAAGTGTAGATTTTCCTGCCCCATTTGCGCCAACAAGACTAGTTATTTTACCCTTTTTAATTTCAGCACTAACATCATCTAAAACTAATTTTTTATTGTAAGTTTTCGTTATATTTTTTATATTAATCATACCTTCTGACCTCTTTGTTTTAATAATAAGAAAATAAAATAAATTCCACCGATAAAATTTATTAATATCGAAAGATTTATTGGAAAATTTAAACCCCTTGAAACTAAATATTGGCCTCCGATTAAAGCAATTCCAGAGATAAGTATGCTTGCAGGTATTATATAAATATGTTTATAAGTTTTCATAAAATGATAAGAAATGTTTGCTACTAAAATCCCCAGAAACATCACAGGTCCTACAAGCGCCGTAGAAATAGAAACCAATATACTTACAATTATTAAAATTCGAATTGAAATTATTTTATAGTTTACACCAAGCCCGATAGCTATTTCTCTTCCTAAAGACATTGCGTCTAATTGTCTTGGTGCTGGAATTGCAAGTAATGTTAAGGTAATCATTATTGCTGAAATCACAATCAAGTTAACATTAGGAGCATGAAAAGTTGCGAACATTCGTGATTGGATGAACATAAACTCATCAGGATTGATCATTAGCTGCATATACGTTGTCATACTTGAGAACATTGTGCCTAACACTATACCCAATAATAATAAGAAATATAAATTATTGGATTTACCATTTCCTTTAAATAATGGAAAAAAAATTACTAAAGAAAAAATTATCATAATAAATACAGACAAAAGAAAATTTGGCACTCCAGTTATGAAATAATGACCCGAACTCAAAAAGAAAACAATGCCCGTCTGAATAAACATATATATATTTTCAAATCCTAAAACGCCTGGTGAAAGAATACGGGTATTGGTTAGAGTTTGAAAAACAACTGAACTATATCCAACAGCAACCGCAATTAAAATAATTGCTAAAATTCTACTTAATCTTAACGGAAATATAATATCAGGACGTGGTCCAAGGTTCATAAATAAATAGCTTAAACTGATGATTATTAAAATAGTAGCCATAATAATCAAAGTAATTCGTGGGTTACCTTTCTTAATATTATCTTGATAAAATGTTTCTTTTATTAAACTAGATTGCATGCTTTCTTCCCCTTATAAGTAAAACAATAAAAATTGCTGCTCCAATTATACCAACTACTAAGCTGACTGGTATTTCATAAGGAAATATAATAAGTCTAGCTAACACATCACAAATTAATAAAAATAAACCTCCCGCAAGTGCTGTAACTGGCAAAGTCCGTTTTACATTGTCACCTAAAAAAATAGTAACAATATTTGGCACTATCAAACCTAAAAAAGGTATTACTCCCGCAACTAATAATACAAGTGTAGTAATCATCGCAACAATTACCAAACCAATATTTATAGTCAATCGATAATTAAGTCCTAAGTTTTTGGCAAAATCCTCTCCTACACCAGCAATCATAAATCGATTTGCATAAATATAAGCAATAATAATTAACGGAATTGTCAAAAAGATAATTTCATAATGTCCAGATAAGACTAATGAAAAATCGCCAATCATTAATGTAACAGCATTTTGAACCATATCCATTTGCATAGCAATAAAAAGTGCTACACTGCCAATTATGCCGCCATAAATAATTCCAATCAATGGCACAAGTGTTGAATTCTTTATCTTTATACGCTCCAACATTAAGATAAAAACTAAAGTTGTTAGCATCGTAAATACAAAAGCAAAAATTCCCATTAAAAACATTCCTGCAGCCGGAATAAGCAATAGTGATAAAATAATTCCTAGTCTAGCACCCTCAAGTGTTCCCGCTGTAGTCGGAGAAACGAATTTGTTATTAGTTAAACTTTGCATTATCAATCCAGCTATGCTCAGACCAATTCCCGCAGTTAGAACCGCAAGGGTTCGCGGAATTCGGCTATGCCACAAAACAGTCCTTGCGGATTCTCCAACATTATTCTGCAGGAAAAGATCAAACAGAGAAAATCTATAAACTCCTACAAATAATGAAACTATCGAAACAGTTATTAAGAGAATTATTAATAAAGCAATAAACCATTTATTTAGCCTAAGACTTATCCTACTCTTAATTTGAGTTGACTTTTGATTAATAGAATTCAGATTACCACCAGCCTCTAATAGTTAGCCTGAGCTAACTTTGTGATTAAAAATAAAGTTAGCCTTCGCCAACTTTAATAGTTTATCATAATTATTTTTTTTGTCAACACTTTTTTGTTCTGTGTTAATAATTAATAGAAATGTTACCGATTTTTTTAAAAAATTAAGTGAAACTAAATTATCTGAATATTTGCCCCAACCGCTGATAACTTTTTATAAAGGTTACTATAACCGCGTTCCATATAATCAATATTTTCCACTATTGTTTGAAATTTTGCGGCTAAGCCGGCAAAAACCAACGATGCACAGCCCCTTAAATCTTTAGCAATCACCGTGTTACCAATAAAATCGCGTCCCCCTGTAATCTTTACCGAATCATCAACTATCTCGTTTTTACAGTTAAGTTTATTTAATTCAATAAAACTCTCAAAACGATTTTCAAAGATAGTTTCAGTAATAACTGAATCGCCATCACCTTTCATCAAAAGCACACCTAAAATCTGAGCAATATCAGTTGGCACACCTGGATATTCTTCTGTCACAATATCTAAAGCCTTCACCGTTGATTTTCTAGCAATAATTTCTGTATCACTTATTTCCAAATCAGCACCATGAGCTTTTAAAAGATCAATTAATTTCTTTATGTGACTATAATTTAAGTTCGTAACTTTTATTTCTCCAGTTAAAAGACCTAAAATTACATAACTCATTGCTTCGATTCTATCGGGAACAACCGAATAAGAAATATCATCAACGTTAAGAATTTTTTCCATGCCTTCAATATGAATATCATTTTGAATACGTAAGACCTTAAAGCCAAGCACATTCATAAAACCGATCAAATCATCAATCTCCGGCTCTAAAGCTGCATTCTTAATCACAGATAAGCCTTCTGCATAACAAGCCGCATAAATTAAATTCATTGTTGCGCCAACTGACTTGCGTGGAAAGTTAATTTCTGAAGCAATCAATTTTTCCGCTTTTAAGATAATCGTGCTTCCAGAGAAATCAACATCAGCTCCTAAAGCTTTAAAGCCCTCTAGATGATAATCAACTGGTCTGGTGCCAATTTTACAACCTCCAGGCATACTTATCGTTAGTTGTTTATACCTGCCAAGCATTACTCCCATTAAATAATAAGAAGCCCTAAAACTTTCTACCAATGGCGTTACAACTTCAAGATTTGTTATTTCTCGGCTGTGGATTGTGAGTTTTGCGGCACTTTTTTCATAAAAATAATCGATTTCCAGATAATCAAAAATTTCCAGAAAGCTTTTGATGTCAGAAATATTAGGAACATTTTCAAAGGTAACCTTTCCATTAACCATTAGTGCGGCTGGCAAAAGCGCTAAAACACTGTTTTTAGCACCATCTATCTTAATTTCGCCCTTTAACTCGTTTCCGCCTATAATTATTGCTTTTTTCAATTAATATCATCCTCATCTAAATATATTACGAAAAATAATATATATGAATTTAATTGATATTGCTTTTTTCAACATAATTTTGACATTCTTTCTTTTATAATCTTAAAAGAGGCGATTTAATTTGAAAAAAATCTTAATGAAAAAAATGATAATTCTGGCATTTTTAACAATTCTGCCATTTTTTGCCTTAAATTTTTACTCATTTGGACTTCTTTATACTATTTCAATTGTTTTAGTGCTTTTTTATAGTTTAATAGATTATCGATATCCTTTTTTATTTTTTCCAGCAATCTTAGTTTTTCGGGATATCTATCCATTGTCTTTAGCAATTTTAACTTTTGCATGTGGATTATCAGTTATTTTAAGAATGTATTACCTTAAAGACCGCACTAAAATGATTTTTTCCACGATTGTTTCTGTGATCATTCTAAACTTTATCCAGATGCTTTTCCTTGGGGAGATCGATTTATTGATTCTTTTTATCACAACAGCACTCTCTGGAGTCTTGATGTTTGGCTTTATTTATGCGACTGAAATCTATCAGTCAGGCAAAGATATTCAATATCGGATTAATAATCACTATTTATTACATTTATTGCTTTCAATGATTTTAGTTATCGGCTCTATTGGCCTACCTTTATTACCAGAGCTAACTTTTTTTGTAATATTAATTGTAATTCTTTACTTTTCCTTTTATGAAAAGCCAGAAGCTGCTTTTATTTTCAGTATTCTTGGGCTTGGAGCTTACTTTTACTACTTTGAATCTCCGGAAATTTCTTTGCTTTTTCCATTAGCAGCCTTGATTTTCTATCGAAAGCATTTCTTTACTGGTTATATAGCGGCTCTCTTATTAGTAGTTGATTTTTTCTTATTCAGCTTTATTCCTGAAGATTATGCTTTAATCTCAGTTGGCGCAATCATGCTTTTTGAGATTATCAAACCAATTTTAAATTTATTTCCTTTATTTCATCACAATGATGAATTACTGCCTATCAGTGAAAATCTAATCAATAATTTTTCAGATCAAATTTTAAAATTTGCTTCATTTCTTGATGACTTTGCGAAGAATTTCATTCAGCCAATCGACGAAAAGGCAAAAATCAACGAAGCTTTTTCAACACTTACTAATACTTATTGTTATAAGTGTCCAACGAGATTTAATTGTTTTGGTAAAGCAAAATCTGAAACTTATCTTTTTCTGAAAAACTGTCTTTTACATGGACAAAACATTCATATCAAAAAAAATCAGGAAATACATGAGTTTATGCGCCACTGTCAATATTCAGAAGTTATCATTGACAAAGCCCATGCTTTAAAGAATAAATATAATCTATTTAAATCTTATGGCACCTTTGAAAAGACACTTGAAACCCAATTGACAGGAGTATCTAATACCTTGCGTCAGTATGTAGTTGATCTTTCCATGAAGGAAGAAATTGCTATCTTTAAATTTTCCAAACTTAAGAATCAATTGTCTTTGCTTGGCTATCAACTAATCCTTTATAACATAAAAAAAGCCTTCTTCGATGACTTCTGGTTAGAAATAGGCATAGAAAATGTTGATGAGTTACAAGTAAAGACCATTGTTAAGAATCTTATTACAGAAACTTTAAAAACTGATGTTTCTATAGAAATAAAGAAAACCCAAGCCTCTTCAGTTCTTTATTTTTCAGTAATACCTAAACTTAAACTACACATTAGTTATGGCTATGGCTCCTTAGCTAAAGATAATCTCTCGATTAAAGGTGATAACTATTTAATTAAAGATTTAGAAAACGGCACCTTTATTAGTGCTATTTCTGATGGAATGGGCTCTGGTTATAAAGCCTATACTGAATCAAAGCTTACAATCGGTATGATTGATAAAATTACTGAATTTGAAATCAACACTTCTACTTCTTTAAATATTTTGAATACCTTCTATTCTTTAAAAGATTCATTCGATCATTATGCAACCCTAGATCTTTTAGAGATAAATAAATCTTCAAGGGAGGCTGTTCTTTATAAAATGGGCTCAACTAATACTTATGTTGCTCAAGGCAATGAAGTAAAAACAATAGTTAACACAAATTTGCCTTTTGGTATTAGTGACCTAATTAAATATGACAAATTAACTTTACATGATCAAGATTTGATTGTTATGGCAACTGACGGCATCGTTGATAACTTGCGCGAAGACCTACTAAAAGAAACACTACGTATTTCCAAGCATAAAGAGCCGCAACAAATTGTTTGTGATATTTTAACTTTAGTAAATCGCGAACATAATAATAGCATTAAAGACGATATGACAATCGTTGTTTTAAAGGCTGAGGAAAGATATTAGTTTCAGTTAGATATCCTAATGCAGGAAGCGAGAATGTTGGGCTTCTTAATCGAGGCGAAAAAATGAGTTTTCTAACGATGAAATACAACTTAAAACTATCTATGGAAGAAAGATTATTACTTAAATTTCTCTGTTAAATCTCTAAAAAATATCTATAACAGCTCTTTATATGAATTAAAACAACAATTCTTCAAAAGACAAGAATATCTTTCTTCAGACTTTGAACTAAATAGTATTTTGAAATCAAAAGAGAACTCTAGATTTTCTAATACCTATATATGTAGCATCTAAACGCCCACGGTAATATGAGACGTAATTCAAAGCTTGAGAAATAGCGGTCTAACAGTAGCTATAAAATTACAGGTAACACTTGAAAAGAAGCGCAATGTTTCTTTAAAGTGAATTTATTTCGCTTTTGTTCCAATTTAGTGATACAATATATGTTGGTGATAATTTCATGCTTGAGAAAATTCAAGATTTCATTAAAAAACAAAAATTTTTTGCTAAAGATGAAAAACTTATCCTGGCGATAAGTGGCGGCATCGACTCTATAGTTCTATTCGATATCTTAATAAAGTTAGGATACGATTTTTTATGTTGTCATGTCAATCATAATATAAGAAATAATACAGAAGCTGATTTATTGCTTATAAAAAATTTATGTTATAAACATAATATTTTACTTGAAGACTGCACTTTAACTTATCCAACAGAAAATTTTAATTTCCATGATTATACTCACCATCAACGATATGCCTTCTTTAATAAGGTCGCCAATAAGCATAAAATAACTAAAATTTTAACAGCTCATCACGCTGATGATCAATTAGAAACCATTCTATTAAAAATATCCAGAGGTAGTAATCTATATGGTTATGCAGGTATTAATCCTTTATTAAAAGAAAAAAATATCTCTTATATAAGGCCTCTTCTTAATTGTTCAAAAGAGGAGATTATTGCTTATCAACAAGCTAATCAGCTTGCATTCATTGAAGATAATACAAATTTGGAATCAAAATATATGCGAAATTATTTCCGTAATGAAGTAATACCCAAAATCAAAAAATCAAATCAAGCAATCTTACAAAAAGTGCAGGATTATCATCAGATTTTAAGTGAATCTTTCCAATATATTCGAAATAATAGTCTAGCTTTCTTAGCTAATAAAGAATATTTTTCCATCAAATGCTTCAAACAACTTGATATTGCTTTGCAAAAAGACATTATCAGCTATTTTTTCGAATTGCATAATGTTTCAGCATCTTCTAAGAAAATCGCTGAAGTTATCAAGCAAATTTATAGTCGAAAATCTCAATTCTCTCTTCAGTTAAATACTGATTTCCTTTTAACAAAAGAATATGATATAATCAAAATTCAAAAAAAAACTACTGAAGATGGCTTTTTTTGTTTAATTAATAATCTAACAGAATTGAAAGCTTTGAATAATAAATTTTTTTATTTTACTGAAGAAATTGCAAATTGTTGTTTAAAAAACCTAAAATTATGTTATAATAATATAGATTTTCCGTTAACACTTCGTTATAAAACAGATGGTGATTATATCGATTTTGCTTATGGAAGGAAAAAAGTAAAGAAAATATTTATCGATTTTAAAATACCAATGCAAAAAAGAACAAAAATCCCTCTTGTAGCCAAAAAAGGAAATGAAGTTATCTGGATTCCACAACTAGACCTTCAGACTTCTGTTCCTGATCAAGGTGAGCATGGATTTTTAGTATATAAATCAGGGAGAAAAAATGCATAAAGATTTAAAAAAAATACTTGTTGATGAGAAAAAGATTGAAGATATCTGCTTAAAACTTGCAAGTAAGATTAATCAAGATTATAAAGGTAAAAAACCGATAATTATCGGCGTCTTAAAGGGCTGTCAGCCTTTTATGAGCGATTTACTGAAAAAGCTTGATTTAGACTGTGAACTTGATTATATTGTCTGCTCAAGTTATGTGGGGGCCAGTTCTTCTGGTTTTGTGGAATTAAAAAAGGATGTTCAACTTTCGGTTAAAGAGCGAGATGTTATTTTAATCGAGGATATCGTTGATACTGGAAGAACTTTAAAAATGCTTGAAGAAATCTTTAAGACAAGACATGTAAAAAGTTTTGAAGTTGTGGTTTTATTCGATAAGAAAGCAGCTCGAATCGCTGATTTTAATCCAAAATATGTTGGAATGGAAATCGGCAATGACTTTATTGTCGGTTATGGACTTGATTATAACGAGAATTACCGGAATTTGCCTTATGTCGGAATTCTCAAAGAAAATATTTATTAAGAGGTGTAAAAAATATGGAAAAAAAGAACAATCCCCCTAGAAGACGGTTTGATTTCGGGATATATATAATATTTGCCTTATTGATGATTGGTGGTTTCATTGCTTTAAGGAATATGATGCAGCCAGCAGTATTAAGAATTGCTTTTAGTGATATTGACTATTATGCTCCGGCAATAAGAGAGGCTCATTCAATTCCTGTTGGAAATGATAATCCAGGGCATTTCTTCATCAGAGGAACATTCGAAGAACCTGTCCAGAACATCCATGATGAAAGTAATAATCCTAGAAGGTATACACATTTTGAAATAATTCTTCCTACTGAACATCATTTAGTCGAATTTTTAAATAATCCTTTGCTTCCTGCCGATTTTACCTTCACAACCAGAGTCATAACAAGAAATATTTTCCTAGATTTCTTATTCGCAATATTACCCTTTGCTTTAATTATCATCGTATTATTTATTGTACTTAGAAATCTTGGTGGCGGTAACAATAAAGCCTTTGATTTCGGTAAAAGCCGAGCCCAGCTTAATCGTCAGAAAACAACTAACTTTAAGGATGTTGCTGGTTGTGATGAAGAGAAACAAGAACTTGAAGAAATCATTGACTTCTTAAAAAATCCAAGAAAATATAGTAAGATGGGTGTCCGCATTCCTAAGGGAATTCTACTTGTCGGACCTCCGGGAACAGGTAAAACTTTATTAGCTAAAGCAGTTGCTGGTGAAGCTATGGTTCACTTCTTCTCTATAAGTGGTGCTGATTTCGTAGAAATGTTTGTCGGAGTTGGTGCTTCAAGAGTTAGGGATTTATTTAAAAATGCTAGAGAACATGCGCCATGTATTGTATTTATTGATGAGATTGATGCGGTCGGACGTCAGCGTGGTGCCGGAATGGGCGGCGGACATGATGAGCGCGAACAAACTTTAAATCAGTTATTAGTTGAGATGGATGGTTTCAATAATTCTACAGGTGTTATCATCATGGCTGCGACAAATCGCTCTGATGTTCTTGACCCAGCCTTATTAAGACCAGGACGATTTGACCGTCAGATTACAGTTCACCTACCTGATTTACGCGGACGTGAAGCAATACTTCGTGTTCATGCTAGAAACAAAAGCATTGACCCTAGTGTTAAATTAGAGGATTTAGCCCCAAGAATTCCTTTCTTCTCTGGTGCGGATATTGAAAACCTCTTAAATGAGTCCGGTATTCTAGCGGCTCGTGCCAACAGAGAAACTATTTTAATGGAAGATCTTGATGAAGCAATCGATCGTGTTTTAATGGGACCTGCTAAGAAATCTAAGAAATATACTCCTAAAGAGCGTAAGATGGTTGCTTATCATGAAGCTGGCCATGCCGTTATCGGTATTCGTTTTGAGAATGCTAATATTGTTCAAAAAATTACGATTATTCCACGCGGACGCGCTGGTGGTTATAACCTAATGGTTCCAAAGGAAGAAACTTACTTTCAAACTAAAAAAGATCTTCTTGAAGAAATTACTGGCTTTTTAGCTGGACGAGTTGCGGAGGAACTGGTTTTTGAAGAAATCAGTACAGGCGCTCACAATGACTTCCAACGCGCAACGCAAATTGCCAGGCTAATGGTTACGGAAGTTGGTATGAGTAATCTGGGACCAATTCAATACGAACAAAGAGATGGCAATGTCTTCTTAGGCCGTGACTACTTAAAAGAAAAGAATTTCAGCGATCAGATTGCCTTAGAGATTGACAAAGAAGTTCGTGAAATTATTATGGGCTGTTACGAAAATGCTAAGAAATGTATTATCGAAAATCGTCAGTTATTAGACACAATCGCTTATTATCTATTAGAAATCGAAACATTAACTAAAGAAAATATCGATGAGATTGTGGAAACTGGTAAACTTGCTTTCTGGGATGAGCGCAAGAAAAACGAAACTACTGATGAGACTCGATAAATTTTTAAAGCTTTCCAGAATTATTAAAAGACGAACTGTAGCGAAAAAGGTTTCTGAAGCTGAAAATATTAAGGTTAACGGCAAAACCGCAAAACCTTCGCTTGTCTTAAAAGTTAATGACCTAGTTTCTTTACAATACTATACAAAGATTATTACAATTCGTGTTACTTCTTTAACGGAAAATCCTAGTAAAGAAAACAGTGCGCTGATGTATGATTTAATTAGTGAAGAGAAAATTAATATAAATGAAAATCCTCCGGTTTAACCAGAGGATTTTTTTCATTTTTCAGATAACAGGAAAGCTTTTAAATGCATGCTAATTACCACTTCATTAGTTACAAAAGGCGTATATATCTATTGATACTGCAAACTTTTGCAACTATCTTTTCCTTGTTATTTTTCAATTTTTACAAATTTTAAAGGCACTACGTCATAGTTTTTATTGGTTTAATTTGATTTGATCATAAGTGTTGGTTCTTTTTAAAATAAAAATTGTTTTTCCTTTTATCGTAAAGTTCCTAAAAAAAGTTGAAACACTTTTGCTAGAATGACCGTAAAGTTTTGGACTAAATTCATTTTCTTTGCGGTAAATTTCACTCATAAACAAAGAAAAATGCATCCAACCATCTGACTTAGCATTATCATCAATAATTTCTTTAGCTATTTCAACTAGCTTCAGACTCCTTGTTTCTGCTATTGATTGGTTTTGTTTTTTTGTTGTTTTAGGCTTTTGTGTCTGCTTTACTTCTGCTTTTGGAACAGGAACATTAGTTTTAACAACTTTTTCTGCTATTTCTTTCGCTTCTAATAATTCATCGATTGGAATAAAGCGGTCACAAGCCTTTCTGAAAGCCTCAGGCGTCTTTTTCTCGCCAGCCCCAATACAGACAAGGTTATCATTTCTAAAGCGCATCGCAAGCCCGGTAAAGTCGCTATCGCTTGTGGCTAAACAGAAACAGTCCACTTTTCCTTTGTAAAGAATATCCATCGCATCAATTATCATTGAAGAATCTGAAGCATTTTTACCTTTTGTATAAGCAATTTGCTGGACTTGTTCGATTGAATATTCTAAAAGAGCATCTTTCCAGCCATTGCCTTTCGGCTTAGAAAAATCGCCATATAGTCTTCGGTAAGTCACGCGACCATATTGGCTAAGCTCGTCTAATAAAATCGAAAAATACTCTCTTGAGATATTATCAGAATCAATGAGTAAAGCTATTGTTTTATCTTTAATTTCCATAACTTATTTTCCTTTTCATGGATCATTATCTTGAAATGTAGCACTTGAATCATTAAAATTATATAATAAATTCATCTAAAATGCAAACAAAAAGAGATGCGCAATGCATCTCTTAAAGATTAATTATCATAATAATAAGATAATTATTACTACTACCAAGCCCGGAACCCTTAAAAATCCTACTAAAAGAATTGTCCAGACATTGACAGGGATGTTGTAGTCAAAAAATCTTGAACCAAAAAAATTTATTAAGTATAATGCAACAACACCTATAATTAGTGATTTTGCGATTTCTTTTATCATTTTTATTTTGTCACCCGATAAAATATATTCGACAAAATTATAATTTATGCTCTAATATTACTTATTTTAAATCATTTTTATGGAATAAGATATTTCCAAAAATAAGCATTAATAAAACCCATCCTAAAGTACTAAAGATTCCAATTAAAAGGACTTTAGCTTCAAGATTCAGCAATGACTGCAGAATCTGACCAGGCACTATATTAAAGATATCGATTACTAGTTGGTTAGTAGAAACATTTCCGATAGCTCCAATCATTAAGGCGACAAACGGAAAAACTAAAGCAAAGACAACTGATAAACCAGAGCTTTTAACAATCATAGCGATGAATATTGCGAAAGTAATAAACACTGAATAAACAGTAACCCCTGTAGCAAAAATTCCTAAAAGGCTTCCCAATTCACTGGCACTAAAAGCAACATCACTAAAACCAAAGAAAATACTTCCTAGAACTAGATTGATTAATGACGCAAGAACCATTAAAAGTAAACCAAATAAGAAACTTGAGATGAACATACTAAAATAAACATGAAGTCTTTTATGTCCACAAATAATTTTATTACGAATGGTTCCATTAGAAAATTCGCGACTAATCAAAAGAGCAACAAAAATCGGCACAATAATCCCAACATCATTTATTGAGAATGTTGAAGCAAACAATCCTCTTCCATAGATATTTAATCCCATACCTTCAAAAGTATTTCTAAGAGCTAGTGTTATCAAGAGGTTTATAACAACAAAGCTGACTATTACGATTAAACCCACTAAAGCAACCCTGTCTTTACGGATTTTAAGAAATTCTGATTTCAACAAATTAAGCATGTCTATTTCCTCCCATTAACTTCAGATAAAATTCCTCGATGTTTTCATCATTATTAGCGATATTTTTAATTGTAATTCCTGCTTGAGCAAATTTACTTACAATTGTATTGATATCGGCATCCTGATATATTTTAACTTCATCAACAGATATTTTATAGTTTGTAATTTTTAATTCTTCCAGGATTGTTGCGACATTCTCAGTTGAAGAAACTTTGATTTCTAACGATTTACGGCTTTCTTCCGCCAATTCCTTAGCAGTTATTTCTTTAATCATCTTTCCACGATGGATAAAACCATACTTAGTCGCAACCCGCGATAATTCTGTTAGGATATGACTGGAAATTAAAAAAGTAATATTTTTTTCTTTATTTAGTTTAACGATTAATTCACGCATCTCAACGATACCTTCTGGATCAAGGCCATTCATTGGTTCATCCAAAATGATGAAATCAGGATTTCCGATTAAAGCAATCGCAATTCCTAAACGTTGTTTCATACCTAAAGAAAAGTTTCTAGCTTTTTTCGAGTTATTAATCAGATAATTAAGGTTAACAATCTCCAAGGTTTCTTTAATAAGATCTGGATTATTGATTCCTAAGATTTTACATTGCATCAAAAGATTATCATAAGCTGTCATATTAAGATATAACGAAGGTGATTCAACTACGGCACTAAGTTTTCTTCTTACATTGTTAATATTTGGATCATTTTTATCAGTACCAAAAAGTTCATAAGTTCCGCTAGTTTCATTTACAAGTCCAGCTATCATACGAATGATAGTTGTTTTACCAGCACCATTCTCGCCGACAAAGCCATAAATATCGCCTGCATTAATAGTCATATTAGCATTATCGACTGCGACTTGCATCTTGTAATTTTTTGTTAAATTGTTTGTTTTTAAAATATTTTGCATAAATTCTCCTCCAATAATCTATTATACACTAAAAACGGCAATTCTCACTAATAATTTACAAAGTTCTTTAATATTTCAAATATATATATAATTTCTTATTATTAATATTTAATAACTGTCATATTTTAGCTTTGTTGATAACAATAAGCAAAAAAACTCCTCTTATTAAAGAGAAGTTCAGGCAATTAATTATGCTATATAAAATGACTTAATAAATAAAAGGCTGCTAAAGAAAATATCAAAAAATAAATCATAAGTTTAGGTACAGCTAATAAAACCTTTTTAATAAATTGAAAACTACCTAGAATTAGCAAATAACCTATAAAGATATAGCCTAAAACTTGAATGAATGTCGGAAGAATCATGAACTCTTCAATTACAAATTCAAAGAATCTTGAAGTATCGGCATAAAGGCCTGTGAAGTAATCCCTGACGTTACGTATTGAATCCGTAAACGGCATTTATAAGCCTCCTGATCTTTAGTATTTTTTCCTTCCCTCAAGCGAAGCTGCGATAGTCAGTAAGTCTGCATATTGCAAATCACCGCCAACAGGAATACCGTAAGCAATCCGGCTTACGTTTATATTTTTATCCGAAACCAGGTTTTTTATGTATTTAGCTGTCATTTCTCCCTCTATTGTGGCATTAGTCGCCAAAATAAGTTCTTCTATTTTTGCATTATCTAACCGGCTTAATAATTTTTCGACATTGATATCTTGAGGTCCAATGCCCTTACTTAAGTTAATAAGTCCGTTTAAAACATGATATTTGCCTTTAAAGGTTTTAGTTTTTTCTAAAGCAATGACATCCTTCAAATCCTCAACTACCATAATCAAATTTGGGTCGCGAGTCGTATCATCACAAATTGCACAATTTTCCTGATCGCTAAGATTCGCACAAATCGGACATCGACTAATAGCTTCTTTCAATTTTAATAAACTATCGCCAAATCTATTAATATCTTCATCATTCATTTTAGTTAAAATGAAAAAAGCGAAACGTTCCGCTGATTTCATACCAATTCCTGGTAAAAGAGCAAAAGATTCAATCAAATCACTGATTGCTTTTGGATAATCCATTTAAAATAAACCGCCTAAAGCTCCTTGTTGGTAAGGTGCTAGAGCTTTTTCCGTTTCTTTTTCGATGCGACGGATACAATCGTTGACTGCTGTTAAGATTAAATCTTCCAACATTTCAATATCATCAAGTTCTTTATCAATCGTTACTTTAATAATTTCTTTTGATCCAAGTGCTTTAATAACAACTGCACCGCCTCCGGAAGTACCAATGAATTCTGTCTCTTCAATTTGCTTCTGAGCATCTTCCATATCCTTTTGCATCTTTTTTAATTTGTTTAGCATTTGTGGGTTAAACATTTTTTATTCCTCCTTGAGTTTTACTAATTCAGACCCAAAAACATTTTGGGCGATTGTAAGCATTTCATTTTTCGTTGATAAATCATTAGTAATCGCATTAATCTCTTCTTCATCATCAAGATAAATTTCTAAGTCAATATCCGCTAACTGTGGTTTTTTTTGTCCTTGCCGATATTTATCTTGAAAATCTTTTAGTACAATCAGCCATTTATCTTTAGGTAATACATAATATTCCTTAACAAGTTCACTTTTGCGATTAAGGATTTTTTTAACTAAGCGTTTTGTTTGATTTTTCATCATCCGGTTACAGATAATCTTATTCTCATAAACTAATATCATCTTATCTTCAGAGGCGGCTACCAACTCACCTTGGCTTAAGAGCTTAGCAGTTATTTCTAGTTCTTGATCGGATATGTTCTTTAAAAAAGGCCAGCCTTTTAATAGTAGTTCTTTTTTATCTTTATTTGCGGCATTAAGAACTTCACCAATTTCTGAGGTAGTAAGTTTTTTACCATTAATTTTATTAACAACAAGCTCTTCTTTTTCCCGACTTAACATCCGTTCCTTAAGCGGAATTTTTCCAGAAATCTGATTAAAACTTCTTTCTTCCAGCGATTGAACTTTTCTTAAAAGATGCTCATACTTTTCTGAAAGAGCAGTGAATTCTTTTTCTAAGTCAGCGCTTTTATTTTCTTGAAAATCAGTCATTTTAATTATCGATAATTCAAAAAATGCTCGTTTCTGACTAGAAAATCTAGAAATATTTTGGGCATCATTTAAAATATTTAAGTAAAAAAACAACTTCTGATTTGATAGTTTTTCAGCCAAAGTAATAAATGATTTATTCGTAAAGATGGCTTTGTCACCTTCTTTAGCTCCAACATTCTGATAAACTAATAAATCACGGAAAAAAATGATAAGGTCGTTAATAATCCGCGGAATCTCTTTTCCAGTATCTAATAATTCATCAATAACAGTCATTGCTTTAGGACTATCAAGGTTTTCAATCTTTTCTGCCAACTCGATCATCTTTGCGCTAGACACACCACCAGAAACAGCGAAAACATCGTTTTCTGTGATATTCTCATTATTATAGGCTGATAGCTGGTCAAGAAGACTTATCGCATCTCGCATACCACCTTCCGCAAACTCAGCTATTAAAGTCAGAGCTTCAGTAGTAATGGTAATTTTTTCCTCTTTAGCAATCACTTCCAGACGTTTTCTTAGATCGGCCCTAGTGATAGCTTTAAAATCAAATCGCTGACAACGAGAAAGAATCGTTAAAGGAATTTTATAAGGCTCTGTAGTTGCTAAAATGAAAACAACATACTTTGGTGGCTCTTCTAAAGTCTTTAAAAGTGCATTAAAAGCTGAGGTCGATAACATATGAACTTCGTCAATAATATAAACCTTGTATTTGCCGTTAGCCGGATAATATTTGACTTTGTCTCTGATTTCCCGAATTTCTTCAACACCATTATTACTTGCGGCATCAATCTCTAATACATCAACATTAGTATTTTGCATAATACTTAAGCAAGAATCACATTCATTACAAGGCTCATCTGTTGGACTCTTGATGCAATTTAAGGCTTTAGCTACGATTTTAGCAATCGTTGTCTTACCAGTGCCACGTGGACCCGAAAATAAATAAGCGTGTCCAAACCTATTAAACTGCAATGCATTCTTCAAAGTAACTGTAATATGCTCCTGCCCGGAGATATCGCTAAACGATTTCGGTCTGTATTGCCGATATAAAGCCTGATAAGCCAAAAATAACACCTTCTTTAAATATATATTTTACTATAAAATTCCACTTTTTTCAAGTTCTATTTATATTAAATAGTTAACCTACGATAGTCTGATAAGCAATATATGTGCCACAAACTGAAAAGCCAATGGCTTTCACCATTTCAAGTTCTGTTAAATTATTTTCATCAACCATTTGCAGTATACTAGTTTTTCCTGCTTCAATGGCTGATTTTACAGCTTCAGAAATTAATGATTTACCCAGATTTGGACAATTGGTTTCAACCGCATAAATCTCTGCAATTTCCACACCAAGTCTCATTAATACATAATTATTTTCATGTTTATAAATAAGCCATTTTTTAAAATCATTTCTTATCCTCTCACTAGTCCAATACATTGCTGGATTAAGTTTATCATGCAAGTTTGCAAACTCATTAAAGTTATCTTCTGTCACAAGTTCTAACTTATGTTTGCTAATCGGCTTATAATTTTCTGGATATAGTCTTGTTTCTAAGCAAGATTCAAGCATTGTTGCTTTAATTTCCAGCATATAATCAATTGGAACATCACAATTATGAAAACAGAAATCAATTTTAAAACCTCGATATTTATCGATTATATCTTGCCAAAAGATTTGGAAAGCCTCTTTATTATCCATATTAAGTTCATTAACTTGCATATGATTCTCTGTTTCCCAAACGAATATTTCCATGTTGCTCTCCTTACCTAAAAAATACTACACCTATACAACTTTCTATTTACCTAAACAAAAGTTCGCAAACATCTTATCGAGAAAATCAAGATTATAGTTTTCGCCTGTAATTTCTTTAAGCACATCTAAAGCACTATTCAAACTAAAAGCGACTAATTCTAAGCTATTATTTTTGTTAATTAATTCTTTGGCTTGTTCAAGAGCTTCAAGAACTTTTTCCAATCGACTAATGTGAAAGACGTTAGATAAATAACAAAGGTCGTCATTAATTTTCAGGTCAAGAGCACTTTTCATTTTATTTTCCAAGTCAGCAAGATTGCTTTCTTTGACTGCGGATAATAAAATAATATTTTCTCCCTTTAATTTAGGCTTAGCGTTTAAATCTTTCTTATTTAAAACAATGATTCTTTTTTTAGTTTCTGTTAGTTTTAAGATTTCTTCATCTTCTTTTGTTAAGACTTTTGAGTTATCAAAAACAGTCAGAATTAAATCAGCATCTGCGATTAACTTCTTAGTTTTTTCGATCCCGATTTTTTCTACAGGATCATTAGTTTGATGCACACCGGCACTATCCAAAAGTCTTATTTTTAATCCTGCAAGATAAAACATCCCCTCAACAACATCTCTGGTCGTTCCGGGAATATCAGTAACAATCGCTTTATCTTCGGCAATTATTGCGTTAAGCAGACTACTTTTTCCAACATTTGGCTTTCCTAAAATTAAAACTTTAAGTCCATTTTTAATTAAGATACCTTTGTGGGCATTCTGAATAATAGCTTCAGTCTCCTCAATTAACTTATTAATTTCCGGTAAGGCGATTTCATTTGTTACTAAATAATCATCATCATATTCCGGATAGTCAATTGAAACATTAATCTTCGTATAAAGCATTAAAATTCTTTCATAGAATTCTTTAATCATTTGTGAGGTTTTGCCAAATAACTGATTATTAGCTAATTTCAATGACTCAGCACTATCAGCATTAATAATATCATTAATTGCTTCCGCTTTCAGGATATCGATGCGACCATTTAAAAAAGCCCTCTTAGTGAATTCACCTCTTTCTGCCGGTTTGATTCCTTGATTTAAAACTAGTTTAAAAATTAAACCTGTTATATAACTTCCGCCATGACAATTAATTTCCAGCATATCTTCACCTGTAAAGGATTTCGGGGCTTTGAATACTGAGATCATAACTTCATCGAGTTTTTTGTTGCCATCTTTAATAAAACCATATTGAATTGTATTAGGAAGCGCCTTAACTAAATTGCCAGTAAAAATTTTATCAATTTTTTCGATAGCTTCTTGACCGCTAATCCTGATGATAGCAATTGCGCCTTGACCTAAAGCAGTAGAAATATTAGCTACAGTGTGCCTCATGATACAGTTACGTTAGTAGCTATCAAATAAATTAAAATAATAAAAGCTACAAGAAAGCGATAATACATAAAGACCTTAAAATCATTTTTACGGATATATCTTAATAAAAAACCAATCACGAAAAGACCAACAAGAAACGATACAATAATTCCAATTGCAAATGTAGGGATATTATTTCTGACTAATTCAATACTTTCTCTTCGCACCATCGTAAAAATAAAGGCTCCTAAAACTAAAGGCAGCGACATATAAAAGGAAAATTTAGCCGCATCCGCTCTTTTAAGTCGGGCTATCCGGCCAGCAGTAATTGTCGTTCCTGAGCGAGAAAAGCCCGGAATTAAGGCAAAGACTTGCATAAAGCCAATTAAACAAGCATTTTGAATACTTATATCTTCAATACCTTTATCCTGTGGGGTCTTGATGTCAACTTGATACATAACGATTCCCATAAAAACTAAACCTAAGGCGATTATTAATAAATTATCGCGTATTATTCCATCAATAATATCCTCAAATAAAATACCAGCAATCGCTGCAGGGATAATACCGATTAAAACCATCAATAGCAATCTTCTTTCTTTTACGCCCTCTTTTTTGATTGCCCCTTTTCCTAGAGCCAAAAACTCTTTAAAGAAAAATACCAAGATTGCCAGAAAAGTTCCAAAATGCAAGGCAACATCAAAAATGAGATTTTTTTCAGATCCAATTTGAAAAATTTCCCGAAAAATAATTAAATGTGCGCTTGAAGATATTGGTAAAAACTCTGTAATACCTTGGACAATCGCCAGGAAAATAACTTCTAATATTCTGATTATAGCGTCCATATTCATTCCCCTATTCTTTTAATAATGCTATTAATTCTGAAGTTGATAAATTATTAAGAAATTCCGAGTCATCGGTTAATATATCATTAACAAGAGCATTTTTTCGTTGCTGAAGTTCAATTATTTTATCTTCAATTGAATCCTGAACGATTAACTTAATAACTTCAACTTTGTTTTTTTGTCCGATTCGATGACTACGATCAGTTGCTTGATTTTCGACACTTAAGTTCCACCACGGATCATAATGAATCACAACATCCGCTCCCGTTAAATTTAAACCAACTCCACCAGTTTTTAAGGAAATCAAAAAGACTAATGGCTCTGGATGGTTATTAAAATCTTCTGTCAATCGCAACCGGTCGCTACTTTTTGTTTCACCAGTCATTTTATAATATTCAATTCGTCTTTCCTTTAATCGCTTTTCGATTAGCGTAAGCATTGATGAGAAAAAAGAAAATAATAATATTTTATGTCCAGCCTGAAGATAACCCTCAATTAATTCAAGCGCTAATTCTAATTTCGCGGATTCATCGCTATAATCTTCCAAAAGTAACTCTGGACTAGCACAAATCTGACGTAATTTTGTAATCAAAGAAAGAACATAAATGTAGTTTTCATCTTTGGAAAGTGACTCTCTTAACTTCCAAAGATAAGATTCATAAACTTTTCTTTGCTTAACATCCATTTTCGCATAATAAATTGATTCCATTTTTTCCGGAAGTTCTGATAATACTTGTTTTTTTGTGCGTCTTAAAATAAATGGAGCAATCCTTTTTTTAAGATTGTTTAAGACAGTTTTATTATTTTCACGAACAATTTCCATTTCATATTTTTCTCGGAATTCTATGTAGCTACCTAAATATCCAGGAACAATAAAATCAAAAATACTCCAAAGGTCTGCCAGATAATTTTCAACAGGCGTACCTGTTAAAGCAAATCGAAGATCACTTTTAATAGTTTTAACGGCATTTGCTTTTTGTGTATTATAATTTTTAATGTGTTGTGCTTCATCAATAATCATAAAGCGAAATTCCTTTTGAGCAAATTTTTCTACATCTACTCGCAAAATATCATAACTTATTATATAAATCGTTTCGTTTTTGATATTTTTGATGATATTGTTTCTTTCATTAGAAAGGCCATATACCACAACAACCTCTAACTCTGGCGCAAAACGCTTAAATTCATTGGCCCAGTTAAATATAAGTGATCCTGGACAAACAATTAAAGATGCCTTTTCTGAAGTATCTTGACTTATTAAAGTAATAGCTTGGATTGTTTTTCCTAAACCCATATCATCAGCTAAAATTCCACCATAGCCAAACTCCGTTAAAGTTTTAAGCCATTGAAAACCTTCAATCTGATAATTTTTAAGTATTTCTGCTAGTTTTGGTTTTATTTCATATGAGGCATTAGCGTAGTTCTTAATTTTTTCAAGAAAATCGGTTATTTTTTCATCAAAAGTAAACTCAAGATAATGATAATCCTCTTTTAAATGAGCTAGATAATAAAGATTAAAGGTTGGCACATTTGAAAAGTTATCAATCTTCAGTTCAGAAAGCAGCTTATCAACTTCTATAAATGTTTTATCATGAAGGGCCAATATCTCATTATTCTTTAGCAAATGATATTTTTTCTTTTCCCGAAAACTTTTTAAAGCATCTACTAACTCTTCTGGCGAAAAGTCAAATCCCTCAAATGCAATATCAAGCATATTTCCTGAATAGCCAATATTCATTTTAACACTATAAGCTTTCCTGATTTTTTCTTTGATGTTGACTAAGGTGTCACTAACATAGATTTCTCCAAATTCCCGCAAGCCTTTTTCAAACTCCGAAAAATCATCGATTATTTTATCAAAGTTTTTCGTCTTGTAATTATTCCTTTTGTCAAATCCATAGCTTTGAATCAAACGCAGGTACTTTTTTTCTTGAAGAAAGTCACGCAAAAAATCTTTATCTTCACCTTCTTTAAACTTTTCCCCATTATATAAAAAATCAAATTTCAAGAATAATTCCTCATCAAAATCCAAATACGTTATGACAGTGAAATTCTTTAGTCCGAATTTTTTCAAAAATTCATGATTAATATTAACTTTATCTTTTATCAAAGGTAAGATTTTAAGATAAAAGTTTTCGGATTTATCCTTGTTAATCTCAATTATACCTTTTTGTCGAAGTAAAGACTGAAACAAAGGAAAGACTAAATTCTGATCATCTTTTGAGAGTTTTGTTAAATAATTTTTATAGCCAAAATATAAATGATGGGCTGTCTTAAAATAAACAAAATCACGAACGGAATCTGAAAGTTTAATCGCTTCTTCGTTAAAATGGATATTGAATGTAGGGTCTTTATCTAAATTAATTAATAAATCATATTCCCGCCCTTCGTAATAAAAAATCGCATTTTGTTTGTTTAAACTATTAAGCAGAAAATCTAATTCTATCGGAGAAATGCAGATAATTTTTTTAATATAACCTATCCTTGAACTATTAGGAATATGCAAAGTATCATCACCATTTACAATATCCGTTAAAAATTCAATGATTTTTTTCCCACGATCGGTAAAAATATCTAAGCGATGAATAAAAGTTAGATTCTTGCCATAAGAAGCTTCTACTTGTTTAGAGATTTTATTTAAAAAATCATAAATATCACGAATGATATAGTATTTATCAACTCCAATTAGTAATTCGATATCAAAAGATGTTGATTGATTAACGGTTATAATTGGCTTGATGTCTATTTCTTGTAAAACCTCAAAGCTATTTAAATAGTTATTAACTGCATTTAGAATCAGATCCGTTTCCTCAATTGATTGTTCCTGTATTAAATATCCCTTTTTGATATAATCATCAATTGTTAAAAAAAAGCCGACAATATGCGGACAAACATCATTAACCTGACAACAAGCGCACAAAGCACTTTCGATTCCATTTTTCTCATGAATCGTAAAAGACAAATTGATATTATCATTTTTAACCAAAGCCTTAAAGTAATGACGCAAACGATCTTTAGTATCTTGTTGATGATTGATACTATGATAGTTTTTGAGTATAAAATTACTGTATCCTTCGTTAAAAGTCTTTTGATCAGGGCAAAAATCTTTTATTTTATCTAAAAAGCTTTGCATAAGATCCTCTCTTTTTACATCTAAATATTATATCATAAGAATAGTTATAATTTTGTTATATTATGCAATGAAATTTATAAAACGAATACGAAATACTAATAAAGTGAAATAAATTTTGCGTTAAGAAGATTTTTATTTATATTTTAAAAA
>WRBM01000006.1 GCA_009784525.1 Erysipelotrichales bacterium
GATGAAGTAATTCAGAGTTTGAGGAATAGCGGTCTAACAATACCTTTACGATTACAAGTTCAACTGTAACTTCGTAAAAAAGGGGCATCGGCCCCGTATCGAAAATTTATTTTCGTTTTGTTCATTGTTACAAGCCACTTCTTATATGATTTAAAGTATCCATAAAAATAATCGAATTTTTAACTGGATCAAAGGCTGTTGAATCACCACTATCATAACTTATAATCATATTTATTAAGACGCTTAAAGTATTTGGTGAAGTTAATTCCGTTAAAGATATATCACTACCAAAAAGATTGATTGCGGCAATAATAAATTCATTTAACTCATCAGACCAATTTGCCCAATACTGTAAAGACGGATTTGTCTTAACAAAAACAGGTGCTCCAGTATTTATATCAGGAATTCTTTGGATAAAGGTTTCTTTTAAAAGAATTGAAGCAAAGATTATATCACGATTGGCCTCTTTACTTAATGGTGATAAGCTATTAATGTTTAAACTGAAAATTTGACCTTCTGTATAATCACTTGTAGATGCATCAAAGTCAATTAAAATACTTATGCCCATCAGAACTCTATCAAGTTCACTTTCGCCATCACGATTTGCACGATACCAATCAATTGGTAAAAATATACTAGCATCATTATAATTATTAATATCTTCTTCTCTAACTAATCTTAAAGAGCCATTATTAATGCGATTTCTAAGATTATAGACAGCGGTTTCTTCAATAACTAATGACCTTAATAAAATCAAACGATTCGCATTGCTTAAAAAGGCATCATATTTAAAAATAAAACTATCCATATCTTCATCCGCAATAATAATTTCTGCAGCTCTAAAAAAGTAAGGTAATTCAATATCCCAATTATTTTCCAATGAAGCCCGTGAAGACATTAGTAATGGACTTTCTTCGATGCTTTTTATAATAGAGTCACGCACAACTAAAGATTGTAATAAAATATTTTGATTATTTAAATCATAAAATTTTTGAATTTTTCTATTAAGATTTAATTCAGTCATAACACCATCAGGAACTAATATTTGAGCCGCATCAATTAGTTTTCTCAGTTCACCAATCATTATGACATTTCCTTCTGAATCAAGTGTATCATGCCACTCGTTTCGATCAGTTGGAAAGACTAACTGATTATTAGTGTCTCCAAGCTGAATGATTCTTTCGATCAGCGTTTCTTTAATCAATACTGAGCGCAATATGATATCTCTTGTTTCATATGGATTTTCCGCATTTGAGTTAGCGTAAAGTTTCATAAAAGAATCATTAGTATTGAAGTTATCTAAATCAATTCTACCATCATAATCAGGCACAAGAATTTCTCTTATAGAATATAAGAAATCAACTAAATCATTCTTATAAAAGTCATTTCTAACATCTATTCCTTCACTTCTAAGATATAGTGGAAGAAATAATACTTTAGAATTTACCATTGTGTCCATTTGATCAATAATCATTCTTGTCAATAATACTGATTTAACTGTTTCCTGAACATTAAGATTGACCAATAAATCGCCAATCTGCAGATTATCAGTATTTTCCAGACCTCTAAAAGCTCTTATCATATGTCTAAGCTCTGACTCCCAGACTAAACCTTCAAAATCTACCCTTAAACCAATTCTGCCCATATTCTGTCTGATTGCTGGTTTAATAAAATTATCAATCAAAATCAGCGAGTTACCAGCATTCTTCGCAAAATCGTCTATATAAGCATCTTGCATTCTAGCAATTTGCATAATATTAGTAGATAAAGCAGTCAAATCCAAATCAGCAATAATCGCCAATCTAACTACGTTCAAAAGATAAGTATTTTCTTGAAGCCAGTCAATCTGCTCGTAAACAATAATATCATCTTCAATTAATACGCTAATTAATAATAAACCAAAAACATCGGGTGCAGATTGATAGGTTTGTAGATTCTTTAATAATCTGACAATCTCATCAAAATCTTCTAAAGAAATTGATTTTAAAAAATCGGCATCAAGCTGCAACTCAAATGATTCACTATTATTAACATTTAAAACTACCCAAAACAATCTAAGTAATGTCTTAGTTTCTTCCGCAAAATCAAAGTCAATAAAAATTTCTTCGTTAATATTTCTTAATTGCTCATGTGAGTTAAAAGCAAACCTAACAGTTAAAGGAATAATCGCTGAAAAGAGCTTTGATTCAAAACAAGCATCAATCAAATCTTCCAATAATCCGAGTTGATATTCAGTTAATTCGGCAATTGATCCTAAATCTTGAAAACTAGTAAAACCAACTTGCAAGAATTTATCATAGGCATTTCCCCAGGCTTCTAGTTCATTAGGACCAAACAGATTAGCAATATATTCTAATTCATATCTAGTTGCGAAATCTTCAGTTAGTTCTAAAATAAACTCATGATTCAAAAGTACTTGTAGCGATGTTGGGACTAAAATATTAATAAATAAATTTGAGCTACCAAGAGCATTTAAAATATTATGGACTCTTTGCGGATTAATTTCTAAATAATCGGCATCTTCAAAAGTAATATCATTTAAACCAATGCCTAAATCAAGCAACATTCCATAGATATTAATCGCAATAATTCCGATTTGTTCAAATTCATGGTTAAAATTAAATCCTGCCAAGTCTGCTTGAAGTTTAGCTAAATCAATATTAAAATTATTAGCCCAATCAGTAATAAAATCAACTTGATGCATTCCTAAGATAGCGACTTGCGCTAAAGGATCAATTAATTCCAATCTAGTTATTGTTTTAACAAAAAAAGTAAAATCTTCTTCTGACATCTCTAACAAAAATTCCATAAAATCCTGATCTGTTGTATAGTCACGCAAAATATATTCAAATGCTGTATAGATTTCATTTAATTCCGTAACCAGATTAATTCTTTGATTATTTGCTTCAATAAAAAACAATCTGTTAGCTGAAAATCGATCTAAACCAAATAGACTACCAACAAAACCTCTGCGAGCACCCCTAGCCGCATCTGATATTTGAGTAAGATAAAAATCTTCTCCATCATTTAAAGACTGTGAATGCGATACTGGAACCTCACTATTTGGTACAGCTATTGATAGCAAACCACTTAATGGCATCATTAAGATTACACCAAAGATTAAACCATATGTAGCGCCAGTTAAAGCCCCTAATAACCTTCTTTTTCTAAAGGTTTTATCAGTAACACCCTGACGTCTTTTTTCTTCTAATTTTCTTTTATACTTTTTATCTCTGAATTTAAAGTGCCATATTATAGAACAAATAAATTTTATCAGCGGAAAAATGATTATTAAAAGGAATATCGCAACAGCTAATCTGACAAAAATCATCGCAACGCTATCTAGAACACTTAATGCCTCTGGTGTCATAATAAAACTATTTGATTCAAAATAGGCATGGACTAAACCTTGGATATTTATCGAACCAGGAAATCTTTCCGACGAATAAAACTCCGCAAAAAAGGACAGTTCACCGATTCTGTTCATAATAAATCTGATATTCATTGAATAAACAAATCTGCTAATTGGATTCAATAGAAATAAAAATAAAATCACAAATATTATCAGATTAGAGATTGCTTTAAATCTTTGTTTTCTAAAACCTCTAATAAAACCAATCACAAAATAAGGGACAAAAAATAATAAGGCAAATGAATATAGTATCAATAAATTATATCTATAAAGATTATCTATTATCTGTTGCATAAATGCTCCTCTCAATAAACACCTAAAAATTATATCACAAAAAATCGAACTTTACGAGTTTTATCTTTATTTTTAGTATATTGTATATTTATATACTTTCAAAAGTTTAAAAAGCATTCAAATTATTAAGTATGCATTAAGATTAATCCTTTAAACATCCTAAAGGTACTACTAATACGCCATCAGACCTTCTATAAGCATAACCTGTAGCAGTAATTATCATTAAAAATGTTGGTTGTTTCATAACATCCAAATCAATAGATTCTTTTATCGCCAGTAATGTTTTAGCTGCCTTCTCAACAGCTTCTTCTCCACCTAGTTTTATCTCTATTAGCCCCCATTTTCCGTTGTCAAGATGAACTATTGCGTCAGCTTCCAAACCTCTTGAATCCCGATAATTATATATTTTACCTTCTATGCTTTCTGCATATATTCGTAAATCCCTGATGCAAAGTGATTCAAATAATAAGCCAAATGTATTCAAATCATTGACTAAATCCATTGGATTTGCGTCTAAAACAGAAGCCGCAATTGAAGGACATGTAAATTGTCTTGTATCTGATGTTCTTAATGTCGCTTTACTTCTAAGTCTTGGACTCCAAGCTTCAATATCTTCTAAGATAAATAATTTTTTAAGAGCATTTATATAGGACTCAATTGTTCTTACATCAAGTGTCTCATTATTAGTTTGCATATCTTTTTGCAGTGTCTGTAGTTTAGCAGGGGCAGAGATATTTCTGGCATAAGTTCTGATGATTGTTCTTGCTCTTGAAGCGTTTCTTTTGATACCATCAACTTCTACGATGTCTGTTTCTACTAATGATGAAACATAATCTTTAGCAATTTTTAATGCAATACTGGAATCAGATATTGTTACAGCTTCGGGCCAACCACCTCGACAGATGATAAAAGCAATGTCTTTTAACGACTTTTCTTCCTTACCTGCTATTTGTATATCGCCAGAAAATAAACTCTTTAAAGAAACACTGCCAATAGATTCTTCTGATTCAAATAAAGACATTGGTCGCATAACCAGTTTCTTCATTCGACCAATACCTGTATGTCTGCCTTCATTTTCTACTGGCTTAGCTGATCCAGTAAGTATGAAATGCCCTTTACCGCCTAAATCATCAATTTCCGCCCGAATATACTCCCATAAATCAGGAATTTTTTGCCATTCGTCAAACATTAAAGGCTTTTCTCCTTGAAGTAAAGCAACATCTCCATTATCTGAATATAATTTATATACTTTGAATGTATTTGGACGCTGAAGTTCAACTATTGTTTTGGCAAATCTTTTCGCAGTAGTTGATTTTCCACACCATTTTGCCCCTTCAACAACAACACAACCTGCCGTTTTTAATGCAAGTTCAAAACTTTTATCAATTAATCTATCATAATATTTTGACATAACAATCATTCTCCATAGTTATATTATACCACAGATAATACGCAAAATGTCAACTTTATCAAGATTTTAATGCTGACTTTATCATGTTCTCAATGTAGATTTTGTAAAAAACGCTTTTCAAACAAATAAAAACCTGTAATAACTATAAATAATGCTTGAAATTTAGTCATTTTTATGATAAAATTTTATAGCATCAAAATAGGAACATGGTGTCAACGGTAGCACAGAGGTCTCCAAAACCTTTAGTACGGGTTCGAATCCTGTTGTTCCTGCCATATTTAAAATAACGGTGTATTACGCTGTTTTTATTTGCGATTGCCAAAATAATTGCCTAAAATAGCCTTAAAATCATAAATATAATCAAATAAAAAGCCCTAAACTTAATGGAATAGGACTTTTTTTATTATTAAATTACCTATATCGAAATTAATATCGTGTCCAAATTTATGGTCACGCTTACTTTTTATTTGTTATATTTTTTAAAAAAATTAATTTATTTTAAGCCTTATAAATCAAAGTCATCTACAGAAAAATTTGCATAAAGTCTACCTGATTTAGCTGTGAATTTCAACAAGCAAAAATCAGGATCACGAAAAGATTTTTCCAAATAGGCATTCTTATACTTTTCTTGCCAAAATTTCTCTTTGATTGTTAAATCAGATACTATTTCCATTATCCCTTTTAAAGTACAACCTTGCCAAACAAGTAATTTTCGGCTGTAAAAATAAACGGTTGCCTTTGAATTCTCTGATATTGCAGCTACAAATTTAGATGAAGTATTTGTCGCAAAATATAATTCATTTATCGAATCTCTGTATTTGCCTGGAACTACGGCTTTTGTTAGTGGATATCCATCGCTATCAACACATGATAATATAAATGTATTAACTTTTTTATGAAGTTTTTCAGCTTTTTCTTTTATTCTCATTTTTTTTCTCCAAAATCCTTAGACTGTGATGCAGCCCATTTTTCTCTTGTAATACCATATCGAACAACATCCTGAAACACACCCTTAATTTTAAGCTCTTGTTTTCCGATACCTTCAAATTCCATTCCACATTTTTTCATTACCGCACCAGAGCCTTCATTGCCAACATAAAAACAAGATTCAACCCGATTTAACTCCAATTTTTCAAAACAAAGTTTTAATAAAGTTGCTAAAGCTTCTGACATATAACCTTTGTTCCAATATTGACGATTTAATACATAGCCAAAACCAGATTTCTCGTGTTCTGGGATTATTCTTAAATCAATACAACCAATGCACTTCTTTTCTGCTTTTAATTCAATCGCAAAGATGCCTGGCCTTGACCAATAAAAATCTGTAATGTTAAAGATAATTTCATCAACTGTCTTTACTCCTTGCCAATCCAGAAATTTTAATGTTTCTGTATCAGTAGCGTATTCATAAATATCGGCAATATCACTTTTTAAGAATTTTCTTAAAATCAGTCTTTCTGTTTCAATAGTTTCGTTGTCATATAAAACTTCATTATAGTTTGCGACCATACTTATCCCCCTCTCTTTCTTAGAATCTGACTTTCGTTTCTAATAAATGATTTAGTTAAATTATAACATATTTATATTACTTTTAAAATGATAGTTTTAAAAAGCACCACTCTTTAGTGATGGTGCCTTTAAATTTAAAAGCTTATTTTACTTTTCATTAGCTATAAATGAAACAGTTATATTTGTGCCTACCCCTACTTTACTTTCCAGCTTGATTTGAGCATTATAATAATTACAAATATGTTTGACTATTGATAGTCCTAAGCCTGTTCCGCCTTCAGATTTAGTTCGGGCTTTATCAACACGATAAAACCTCTCAAAAATTCGCGGCAGATCTTTTTGTGGAATGCCTATTCCATTATCAATAACTTTTAAGATAACATTATTTGTTAGCTTTCTAACAGAAACAATAATTTCTCCATCTTCATTAGTATACTTAATCGCATTATCAATAAGATTGGAAACTACTTCCGTAATCTTTTCATAATTTGCACTAATGACACTCTTGTCTAGTTCCTGAATGATTTTTATATTCTTAGTTTTTGCTTTTGGTGCTAAAGCACTTATAACCTGGATTACAATTTTTTCTAAATTTATATCTTCATCAACTAGCAATTTATTTTCTTCTAACTCAGAAATTTTAAGCATATCTTCAATAAGTAATTTCATTCTTAACGATTCTCTGTTAATTGTTTCTAAAAAAGCAATATTGATATTTTCATCTTTTAACATAACCTCGCTGTAACCGACTATTGATGATAGTGGTGTATTTAACTCATGACCAGCATTCGCGAAGAATTCTTGTTTTTCGATTGCTATTTTTCTGATATCAGTTACATTTTGTACCGCTATAATCAAGCTTATTTTATCAAGAGATACTGGTAAAAACCTAACTTGAAAGATTTCTCCATTAGCTCTAGTGTGATCGTAAAATATCAAATTCTTCTTTTCTATAGCACTCTTTAGATTTTCGAGAACAGTAAGATTACGCACAACTTTTTTTATTTCTATAGGTCCATTGTATTCGAAACAGAAAAATTCTTCGGCCATTTTATTACAGGAAATTATGATACCTTCATTATTTAAAGCAACAATACCTTGATCGATATTCCCTAAAATTAAATCTAACTTTTGTTTTTCAGCAGTGCTTTGCGATAAAGCGTTTCTTAATTTTTCACTTATCTCATCAATTTCAATAAGCATTTTATTAATCTCATCATGCCGCGTCAACCGTAAAGGATTTTTATTATCTTTTCCTATACTTTCTAATTTTTCTTTAATCATAAAAATCGGTTCAGTAACACTTTTTGTTAGTTTGGGAGTAATTAGTAATACGGCTAGCATTGTTACTATAAACATACCTAGCATTAATCCGACAAGTGGCCATAAATAATTATTGATTGTAGCAACAGGTATTGCGATTCTAAGGACTATCTGAAAATCCTCAACATTTACCACTCGGGCCATATACAAATAATCAATTCTAAAGGTCTCGCTTCGCCTAATATCTTGCCCCTCACCATAAATTAGAGCATTAATTACTTCCTGGCGATTACTCCTATTTTCCAAACTAGCAACGTCACTAGAGAGAGTATCTGCTAATACAGTTCCATCAATCGCAATAACGGTAATTCGTAAATCGCCATCTGTCAATCTAACAAGATTATTAAAGTTACTGCTTGTTTTCAAGTAATTCTCATAAATTGCTAAATGGTTTCTAGCAGAATTTCTTGCGTTTTGTCTGTTTGTTGCGCTGATAACAAATACCATTGCAACAATAAAAACAAGCAACGTTATAGCAACTATAAACATTATTTTTAAAGCAGTAGCCCTATTTAAACTTTTAACATTATCTGTTTTCATATTTGCTCCTGTATTAAAATATAACCGATGCCACGAATAGATTGGATCGCCTCACCAGCAACTCCTAATTTTTCCCTAAGATTTTTCATATGAATATCAATAGTCCGAGTCTCTCCAAAATATTCATAACCCCAAATCTCTTTTAATAATAACTCCCGCTCAACAACATTGCCCACACTAAGCATTAAGAATTTCAAAAGCTCAAATTCCTTATTAGTTAATGCTATCTTCTTTTCCCCAACTAAAACGATTCGACTTTCTTGATTTAAAATAATCGAATTTACTTTAATTTCATTATTTGAGATAGATATAGTTTTTTTCCTAAGGTTTGCCCTAATTCTTGCCATAAGTTCCAAGACAGAAAATGGCTTAGTAATATAATCATCTGCTCCGGCATCTAGTCCAGTAATCTTGTTTATTTCACTTGCTTTTGCGGTCAACATAATAATAGCTGTACCTGCTGATTTGTATTTTCCTCTAAATATCTTTAGTGCCTCAATACCATCAGTACCGCTCATCATTATATCTAGGAGTATAAGATCAGGAATTCTTTTTTCACATTCTGACAAAAGTATGTCGGCATCAGAAAAAGCCATTACATCATATCCTTCATTTGTAAGGGCATAACAAATAAGTTCTTTTATTGATTCATCATCTTCAGCTGTATATATAAGTTGCTTTTTCATCTCTGTCAGTCCTTCTTTGTTTAAATTATTTTGATATTTTTATGTTTTCCTGTTTTAGAGTAGATAACCCATTCCGCAATATTTTCTGCATGGTCACCAATTTTTTCCAAATGTTTACCAACCATTAATAAATAAATAGCCTGATCAGCAAAACTCGGTTTCTCCTTAATCAATTTTATCATTTTCTGCTTTAGTTTGTCAAATAAATTATCAATTAAATCATCGGTTTCAATTGTTTTTGCGGCTAATTCTAAATCTTGTTTGACAAAACTATTAACACAGTCATAGACCATTTGCCTTGTTAGTTCAGCCATTTGTGGTAAAATCTCTAACTTAATCTGATAGTTTTCTTCACACAAATTAAAGACTATTTCACATATATCTCTTGCTTGTCCGGCAATTCTTTCTAAGTCAATAATCATCTTTAAGGCTGTTGATATTTTTCTTAAATCCGAGGCTACTGGTTGTTGCATCAAAATGATCTTAAGAGCTTTTGATTCAATTTCTGCTTTTAAGATATTAACATCATCTTTATAGGCTATAACTTTTTCACATAGCACTTTATCCTGAGTAGTTAAAGCCATAGAACTTTCGCCGATGATTCGCTCTATCAAAGCGACCATGCCAAGCAACTCTTGTCCAAGTAATTCTAATTCTTTTTGGAATTTATTTCTTAACATTAGCCAAACCTCCCTGTAATATAATTTTCACATTTTTCATTTTTAGGATTAGAAAATAGCTCTTCTGTCGGAGCAATCTCTAACATTTCACCAAGTAAGAAAAACGCTGTTTTATCGGATATACGTGTTGCTTGTTGCATATTGTGGGTTACTATTATAATTGTGTAGTGCTGCTTTAGCTCTTCGCATAATTCTTCAATAATACCCGTGCTTATTGGATCTAAAGCACTTGTTGGTTCATCCATGAGTAAGATTTTTGGTTTAACCGCCAAAGCTCTGGCAATGCACAGTCTCTGTTGTTGCCCCCCAGATAATTGTAAGCCAGACTGATTAAGCTTATCTTTAACTTCATTCCAAAGGCCTGCCTGCATAAGACTTTCAGTAACAATTTTATCTAAATAAGCTTTTTTCCTTATTCCATAAGTACGTGGACCAAAAGCAATATTATCATAAATGCTCATCGGAAAGACATTGGGTTTTTGAAAAACCATACCAACATCTTTTCTTAACTTATTTAAATTGAATTTTTGCTTTTTTTCTTGATTTATTAGCTCATCTTTTAAATCAAGATCATTAAATAATTCTGTGCCATTTATTTTAATGCTTCCTTTAACATTACAGCCTTCAATTAAATCAATCATTCGGTTGAAGCATTTCAACAATGTAGTTTTACCGCAACCAGAAGGTCCGATAAAGGCTGTAATTTCATTTTCCATTATATCCATGTTAATATTCTTTAAGGCTTGGAATTCTCCGTAGAATAAATCTAAATCCCTAACTTTAATTATTACATTTTTTTCTTTCATTTCTTTTCTCCAAACATTTTATTTTGCGTAGGCTTTTTTCTTAAGTAATTTAGCAATAAATGTTGCGCCAATATTTAGCGCTAGTACAATTAATATCAGAATGCTCGCAGCCGCAAATGCCTCATTTTCTCTTCCTGGAATTCTAACTAGCGCATAAAATGCTACAGCCAATGTAGTTCCTGATGAAGTATATCCTAATGGGGCTGGTCCTAAACTTGAACCCATCGTAAACATCAAACTTGCTGTTTCGGCGACCATTCTGCCAATCCCTAAAATAATCATTGTAACAATACTTGGGAGCGCCGAAGGTAAAACAATACGAAAAATTGTTCTTACTCTACCAGCCCCTAAGGCATACGCACCTTCCCGATAAGAATCAGGCACAGACTTTAAACCTTCTTGGGTTGCTCTGACAGTGAGTGGTAATATCATTAGTGAAACGACTATGGAACCTGATGTAATTGACAATCCTAAACCTAAGACAGTTACAAATAAAATCATCCCGAATAATCCATAAACAATTGAAGGAATGCCTGCTAGTGTTTCCAAAGCCAATTCAATAATTTTAGCTAGTTTGCTACCTTTTTTAGCATACTCCTGTAAAAACACTGCTGTTAAAATACCTATCGGAAATGCTATTATACTAGTAAGCAGCACATACATCAAAGTCGTTATTATAGCTGGCCTTAAAGTAATTGGATGATTTCTGCCAAAACCAGTAAATTCTCCAGTAAGTAAACGCCAGTTTATTTGACTTAAACCGTTTATCAGAACATAAAAAATCATCGATCCTAAAAAAAATAAAGAAAATACTAACATTACAAATGATATAATTTTTGCAATTTTAGGCAATATGTTGATTAATTTTGTTAATATTGATTCTGAAATCATCTCATCAAAACTTAAAGAATCCTTAACATCTTTATTCTTTTGTCTCAGAAAAAGTTTACTAATAAATCGCTTTATCGAAGGCATGATAATCGGATTTTTATTTGCTTTTTTATTGCCTTTAATTAAATTAAATATCAAGTTAATAATCAGAACAAATATTAGTAAAACAACACCAGTACCAACAAGGGCCCCTTGATGAAGAGAGCCGGGTTCAGAATATGCCATTTCAAAAACAATATTTACCGTAAGAGTACGAAAAGGTTGAAACAGGCCGCCTGGCATTTGCGCAATATTGCCAGCGACCATAATAACTGCCATCGTTTCCCCAACAGCTCTACCAATTCCCAATATAAGTGAGGCAAAAATACCTGATTTGGCAGCTGGCACTACCGCTTTAAAAACTGTTCTTTCTTTACTTGCACCAAGTGCTACACCAGCTTCAAAATATGAACTGCTAACAGCTTCAATGCTATTTACAGAAATTGAAACAACCGTAGGTAAAATCATCATCCCCAATACTATAGCTACTGCTAGCGGACCTGAACCACCACTAGAACTAATAGCTGCCAGAATCGGCAAGAGCACTTGCATTCCAAAGAAACCAAAAATTACCGAAGGTATACCTGCCAAAAGTGCGATAGCTTGCAAAACAAAAGGCTTTATTTTCTTCGGACAAAACCATACTATGCACACCGCCGTAAGAACTCCTAAGCCACCACCGATTATTAACGCTCCCAAAGCCGCAACAATCGTGCCTACAATCATCGGCAAAACGTTATAGATACTTCTGATACTTGGATCATTAGGATTGTGCCCCCAATAAGCCGGAGAGTCTGGATCATGAATCCAGGTTCTACCAAAAATAAACCTAATGAATCCTATTTCACGGATTGCTGGCATTCCCTCTAATACAAGAAAGAAAAAAATAGTAAATACAGCTAGTATCGCTATTATTGCTGAGATAAGGAAGCCAACTTTAAAAGAAAGTTCTTTATCATATACAGCAATCAGGCTTAAAGTTGAAATTATGATTGCGATTACTAAAGCTAAGACAAGGGCTAAAATAAAAGGAAATCCAAACCAGCCAGCAATGAAAAAGGCTAAAAACGCTGATATAGTTGCTGTCAGAAGACAAGTCCAAATTATTGTAAACCATAAGGCAATTAACAGTCTTTTATCTGATGTTTTGGCAAACTCTAACATACTATTGGCGTTAGAATTTTCTTTATACCCTTTAATCTTAAGATATGCCATAATCAAAAATGGCGGAAATAAGCCAAATAATGCCATAAAAAATATTCTGCTTATACTTTTTTTATCTATGTTAAAATTTATATTTTGATTTTCATTTAAATTCTTCATATTATAACGTAAGAACATGTGTATAGCTTTTTTGCCATACACATATTACTTTTATCCTTTATAGTCTTATTCTAAAATAATATCTGCCCATTCTCTGATTTCACCAGTATAGATCGCAAATAATTGAGCCATAGTAATGCTAGTTAATGGATTATTACTATTAACAACAACAGCCATCGTATCTTGAGCTAAAAAGAATGTTCTAGCGTTAGTTGTTGTTATATGAGCAGCATTAGAACTCATACCAATCGTTCTATTTGGTTCACTACCTTGAATTGTGCCACCGCTACCTGCTGTCACACCTTGACCGCTGCCACCAGCATGAAAATCAAAATCAGCGACTGTTGCCCAGCTAACTAAAGCAATAAAACCGTCAATAAGTTCACTCATAACTTCTTCTACAGATGTTGATCCTCTAATTTGAATTGGTTCTGACTGACCTTCTGGTCTTGTGGCTGGCGCCGTAAAGCTAACTGGATTTTCTACGCTAAAATCATAACCTTCAGCTTCTACAATTGCTTGAGCCTGACTAGATTGAATAAAATCTAAAAACAATTGACTAAGCGGTAATAATTCTGCATTTTCATATGTTAAAATTACATAATCCCTTGCTAAGGCTGCAGGATAACCTGCTATACCAGGAGCTACTCCGTCAATATTAAGCACTCTTAAATTATTATCATTTGCTACTGCAGATAATGAAGCATAACCAATAGCATTACGTTGACTTCTAACTCTGGTTAATACACCAGGTTGACCATGTTGCTCTTCACCTGCTAATGAATTACCAGCTAACGCTAACCAGCTTGCCAAAGTAGCTCGATTGTCGCCATCTAATCCATTATGAATTGAAGTATTCCATTGAGTTCTTGTCCCAGAACCACTCTCTCTTGATACGGCAATAATCTGCATATCTCTTACATCGCTAGAACAAGCAGTAAGTCCCAAACATGTAAAAACCCCTAAAGAAACTATCGCAATTAATTTTGTTATTTTTTTCATTATTTTATTCTCTTCTCCTAAGAATTATTTTTACAAAATTATGCAAGGCAAAATTCTGTATGCTTAAATTATACTATAAAGTTTTGACAAAAATCAGCAAGATTCCGTAAAGTTTCTGTAAAGTTTTGTAAAGATTATCAAAATTAATTTAAAATAAAAAACGCAGAATCTTCAATAATGAATTTCCTGCATTTTATTTATAAAACATTTCTTATTATCCAGTCGGCAATACCATCAGAATCATTATCTAGGCAATGATAGCTAGCAATCTCTTTTATTTCGATTTTGTTCAGCAGTTTATCCTCTGAAATTGAAGTTTATTCTCAGTTCAATGTCTCTGTAATCTAACCGAGTATAATCCATATGTCTTTGAAATAATATTCTTCGAAAACCAAAGAAATCAAAACCATCCCTAATACCAAGCTCAATAAGTTCGTTAAAATGTCTGCTCATTTCCTCTTTTAGTTTCTCAATAAGAAAAGTCATAGGATGATTTTCAATATTAATAAGTGGTATGACATGGGCCCTGATATTAATCACAAAAACATTTCTTTCAATTCTTAAGTTATAACGGTAATTTGATAATCTCAGTGTCACATCATCAATCGGCATAATGATAGTCTGCCTATTTTCCAAGAAAAAAAGTGCTTTATGTTCTTCCATGTGATAACATTTTATACTCTCGCCGATAAAGCATTGTCTTTGAATAGCCGCTGTATTAAATTCTTCACCAGCTTGGCTGATTCTTGCTTCGCCAATTTCTATTTTTGGCAGAATAAGATCAGAATAACTTTGATGAAACATCAACGCAAAATTAATGAAATGAATGCCAGATAGTCCAAATGCTGCATATCTGTTACTTCTTGGATTATTAAAGATACTATGAAACATACTGTATTCATCGGGATTTCTTGTATCATAAATTTCCTCAATGTCTTCCGATGTAAAGAAAACAAAAAAGTTATTAGGAATTCTTGAGGTTAATCTAATAAATTCTAAAAATGTCGCGATATTTCTTTCGTTCATAAAGCTTTCATGTAGGATTACTGATTGAATATGCCTTAACTCAACTTTCTGATCGACTGAACGTTCCAGTTCTTCAAAAAGCATTGCTAAATTTCTATGTTCAGTAATAATTAAACCATATTGAAAACCTCTATTATTATCTGTTTTACCGATATCAGCATTACTTGGATAAAAAGCTGTAATCCTGAAAACAGAGTTTTCTTCTTCATATTCTAAAGCGAATGAAGTAACAAGTAAAAATTCATTAATGCCAACTTTATTGAAACAGCCTTGTAAAATTAAAATAAAGGCAAAGATAAATATCAGTGATAATTTCTTCATGATTTGTTCTTCCTCTTACCATCTAAAGGTTCTAAAACATCCGGACGGTTGCCTTGTTGGCGACTTGATTTTGTTTGAAAGAATTGGACAAAATCGGGTCGGTTAAAAGGCACAAACGGATGAAGAAAAGAAACATTAAGAAATTTATGCCGACAAACATAGCTAAATAAAATTATTGTGGCGATACTTAAACCAAAGACACCAAACAATAGACTAGCAAAAAGCATAATCAAACGTAAAAAGGAAATTGTTATTAAAAAATTAATATCGGAAGTAACTGTAAAAGCGGCTAAGAAAGAGAAAGCAGTAACTACCATAACAACGATACCTACTAGACCTGAAGCTACCGTTGCCTGTCCCATTAAGATACCACCAACTACTATGACTATCGACTGAACAGTAAAACCAGGACTTCTTAAGCCAACTAATTGATAGAGCTCAAAGAGCAATAAAAGAATTAATATCTCATTGAAGGCTGAAAAAATTACACCTCTTTGCGTCACTTGCAAGGTCGCAATCATCAAAAGTGAGAGATTTGTACTGTGAAAGGTATAAAAGCTAGCCATAATACCAAGCCAAAATACAGAGATGAATAAAGCGACTAAAACATAAAACCTTAAAAAAGTGCTGTAATAAGATGGTGCCTGCATATCTAAGCGGAGTTTTGTTATAAAAAACAGGGAAGTCGGCAAAATTAAAGCATTAGGAATGCGGTCAATCATAATAACAACCTGACCCTTATAAATCGCTTCTGCGGCCATTTCCGGGCTTCCGACGTAAGATGTCGTTGGAAAGATTCGTTTATTATTGAAATAAGTTGTCAAGTCTGATAACGTTAAAATACTTTCTGCTTCAATTTTTTGAACTATTTTCTTTATTTTGTTCAAAAGATGGGTATTGGTAATATCAGTCATACTTAGAATATTAATCCTTGTCTGGCTTCGCTCGCCAAGAACGTATTCATCAATCTTAAACTTCTCACTTTTGATTCTAGTTCTGATTAGCTGAATGTTTGTATTCAAACTTTCAATGAAACCATCTCTCGAGCCAAAAATATTATTAGGTTCACTCATTGAATCAGTGATACCACGTTCTTTAGGGCTTGGCAAAGCTACCGCATAAACTGTCTTATTTTTAACAATAATAATAAAACCATTAAAAATCTGATTTCTGATTTGTTCCATCGTTTCCTTTAAAGCACCAAGATTGATTTTAGTAACAATATTTGGAAGAATTTTATCAATCTCTTTTACATTTTTAATCATTGGCAAATAAAACTTTTCAAAATTATCTATATTAGCCATTTCTTCCTGATAATAAATTGAAAAAGTCTCATCTCCCTGATATTCTTTTTTCTTAACATCTTTGGAATCAGCGAAATATTTTTTTATTTCATTGTTAATAAAGTATTTAAGTAACATCAGGCGGCCTCCTTCTTATAATCAGATAAAGATAACTAGGTAATAAAAGAATGATAAAGACTAGAAAAATCATCTCAAAACTTCTCTGTAAAACATGGAAGTACTGATTGAGTAAAAATGTACACAAACCTATAATAAATACTAGCGTGATAGTATAGGTTTTTCGGTTTTTCAAATTAGTAACCATTCTAAAATTTATTAAGTTGAAACTACATTTTACGATACAAATAACTGTTAAGAATATTATCTTGAAAAAGTTTATATCGCCAAAGTAACTATAATTGTTTTGAATATTGAGGATCGTCATGCCTAAAAATTCAAAGTTACGCAAAAATAATGTATCAAAGATTGAAGTAAAGTCAAAGGTAAATAAAGATATCGCCACTCCGAAGAAAACAAATGGATAGAAAAGCGTTCTTTTCCTAAATTTTTCTGAATAGAAATCTTTTAGGTAATAACCAATAAAGATATCTAAGGGCACGTAAAGCAATAACAAGACCGCCAAGTTATTGGAGTTTAAGGATATAGGAATTATCGGTAATAGTAAATCAAATTGCCTTAGTGGCATATCACTAAAGAAAATCAAGAAATAACCGCCAATTAAAAATAACAAAAAAATTATTGATATATGAAATAAATTCATAATTCCATTACGACAAAGATAAAATAAAGCTACAAGCAAACCAATAATAAACAGTATTTCTGTATAATCATAAAAAATTAATGTTACGAGAATCCTAACAGTCATGCTTAAAAGAATAACAGTCTGTAAGAAAAAATAAGCTGCCAAAGAAATTCTTAAAAGATAATTATTTGTATAACTTTTTAATAGTGGCAGTTTTGTGACTGAACGGCTAATTGGTAAATATAGCAAAAAAGAAAACAAAATAAAATAAACACCTGTCTGCCAGGTATTGTTTCCAAAATGATTATCGAGATACGGCATAAAAAAATAAAGGAATATTGTAATATTCATCATTGTAAAGAAAACTATTATGCTTATGTTCCCAACCTTAGAATTCATATAAATCGCCCGTATATAGTTTTCTTCTGTTATTCAGTTGATATACAAAAAAAAGTCCGCTAAAATACGACTTTTTTTGTATAGTAAATTTATTTAAGTATTGTATCGACTTTCCTTAGGTCTTCGCGAATTTTTAATTTCTGCGGACAGATATCTTCGCAAATCCCACAATCTGTACAACTTTCAACCTGACCATTTTTGGCATTTTGCAAATAAGCCTTATATTGTGACTTGCCAGCTTCTTCCAAACCATAAACATGATGGAAAATATAAGCATTAAAGATTTTGTCGATTTTAATATTTTGCGGACACTTATTACAGTAATTACAGCCGGTACAAAATAAATCTTTCAGTTTCCTTAAATTGCTTAGATTATTTTCTAACATTTGCCACTCTGTTGTTGATAACTGTTTAAACTCGGAAGCAATTTTTAAATTCTTATCTAGTTCTTCAATATTTTCCATACCCGATAAAGCTGAGGCAACATGCGGATTATTCAAGACAAATTTAAAGGCTAACTCATAAGTTGATACATCTGTATTTCCTAATAATTTTTCTGCTAGCGCTGCTGGGTGTGCCAGCTTTCCACCCGCTACCGGTCCCATTACAATAACACCTAACCCTTTTTTAGCCGCATATTCAATCATTGGTTCGTGTTCCCGATTCAAAAGATTATATTGAATTAAAAGGGTCTCAAAACAATAAGCTTTATCGATTATTTCATAAAGGTTTTTAGGATCATCATGAAATGAAAAAGCTATATGTTTAATTAAGCCTTCTTTTTTTAAGATTTCAGCTTCTTCAAGTAAATTAAAGCCAAGTACTTTTTCATTAAAAGTTTTAATATTTAAAGCCCAAAAATGATAATAATCAATATAATCAGTTTGTAGTCTCTCTAACTGAATATTTAGGAATTTGCGCATATCGCTTCTTTCTTTGACTTCACTGACCGGAAACTTAGTTGCTATAGCCACCTTATCGCGAAAAGGCTTTAAAGCAATCCCAACAGCTGCTTCTGAATTATTATGACAATAATAGTAGGCTGTATCAAAATAATTGACACCTGCCTCATAAGCTTTTTTTAGCATTACATTTACTTTTTCCTGGTCGATAGTAAATTTACCATCTGCCTCTATTTCCGGCAACCGCATACAGCCAAAGCTTAAAGTACTTATTTCAAAACCGGTATTGCCAAGTTTACGATATTGCATATCAATTCTCATCCTTATCAAATAATTTTTTTATATCATCTGGACTATCCGCAATTAACTCTGTTAAACTAACGTTAAAGCTATCTAGTTCCGGATAATTTTTTCTTTCTTTTAAATAAACCTTTACCTTTTCATAATTTTCAATTTTTAAATAACAGTGTAAAGGATAACTCTGCCAATAATGATTATATTTATAGGAATTAAGTCGTTTCTGTAAATATTCAAAAATTGGGTTTTCCTCATCATAGATATTCATTACTACTTTATTATCTTTATTAACATTTTCCAGTAAAGCGCCATTGTCAATTAAAAGCTGACACATCTCTAAATTTTCATTTCTGACTGCGCTAAACAAAGGAGTCTCTAACTGATTATTAACTTTGAAGGGTCTAACGTTCTGTCCGATTAAATAAGCTGTTACAGTCAATGAGTTAGCTTTAACTGCAATATGAAGCAAACTATCTTTACGAAAATTGACAGTATTTACATTCAGATCAGTCTTTTGAAGAAGATAAGTTAGCATGGAAACTGATCCACTTCTAACAGCATAAAACAAAATATTCTCCTGATCATGATTGCTTCTTCGATAATCCGTCTCTTCCTCAAAGAAAAGCGCAACAGCTTCAATGTTTCCTTTTAAAACGGCTAAAAATAAAGGTATCTCGCCTTTATTATTCAATAGATAATTATTTGCTTTAAATTTAAGCAATAATTTAAGGAAATTAATTTTGCCAAGCTGAGCAGCAAAATGTAAGGCACTATTGCCGTTAAGGTCTGTCTTATCGATTGCAATCTTAGCATTAACAAGTAACAAGGCAATTTCAAAATTGTCATAAATAACTGCATAATGAAGTAAAGTTTTTCCGGTATTGTCAGTGACATCAGGGCTACCATGCTTCAGATATTTTTTCATTTCTTCAATTGAATTTTCTATTAGCAACCGAAAGGGATCAACAAACATTATATCAACTCAATTCTTCTTTAAATATTATACAATAATATTTGAACAAAAGCAAAATAAATTCGCCTTAAATAAACGTTTTTTTCTTTATAAGAATTTCCATAATCTATAAGATGAAAAGAAAATTCTTATAAAGAAAAAAGCAATTCCCCGCAAAACTTGCGAGGAATTATTTTTCATATTATTTATTTACTGCGTCCTTTAATGCCTTAGCAACTTTAAAGCCAACAGAATTTGATGCTTTAATCTTAATTGTTTCTCCGGTTGCCGGATTTCTGCCTTCACGTTCCGGGCGTAATTTAGATTCGAAAACCCCTAATCCATTAACCTGAACACGATCATTATTCGCTAATGCGTCAGAAACTACAGAAACGAAACTATCTAAAGTTAACTCAACATCCTTTTTAGTTAATCCCGTTTTAGCGCTGACCGCTTCTACGTATTCTGCTTTAGTCACGACTTCCCTCCTTTCTCAATCTACCATAAACTCCTCAAAGGGTTAGGATCATAATATTTTACTTTTGTATTTTCTTGATGTATTTTATAAGGATTTACTGGCGTAAAAAATCTTTTAAGGATTTTCCAGCAATAAAAGCGGGAGTCTTAATTGGCGGAATGGTAATTTGTTGTCCAGTACGCGGATTCCTTCCCTGTCTTCCTACTCTTTTGCGAACCTCAAAAGTTCCTAAACCTGTAATGACCACTTTTTCTCCGGTTTGGAGTGTCTCTCCGACTAAAAGCGAGAACCCTTCAATTATCTTCTCAATGTCTTTTTTAGGAATGCTTGTTCTTTCGTTTAAGATTGAAATTACTTCAGAACGATTCATTAAATTTCCTCCTTGTATGTATACCATTATAATACAAAAAAGAAATAAAATCAATAAGAAATATTTTTATTTTTATTTTTGTCATTATTTGTCGTATACGGTCGAAAGCTTATTTTTTTATAAAAACTACAAATTATTCGTAGAAAAAGCCAATCCAAGGCTAGATTGACTTTGCTTTTTTAAAGAATTATCGCTATCATTCCACCAGATTGGTTGTTCACAACTTTTTCAAGAGTTTCGCGGAATTTAGACTGTGCCTTAGCTGGCATTGTATGTAATTTCGCTCTGATACCGTCATTTACAACTTCCGAAAGTTTGCGTCCAAAGATTTCTGATTCCCAAACTCCTGATTCATTGCCAAGCAGATTGTCCAGTAGTAATTTACTTTGTTCTTCTGTCCCGATAATTGGTTCAAATGTTGAGGAAACATCAACTCTAATCATGTGAATCGAAGAAGCTACTGCTTTTAATTTAACGCCATAACGATTACCATGTCTGACAACAGCTGGATTATCTAAAGTCATATCTGCTAAATCTGGTAGCGCTACTCCATAACCAGTATGTTTTACGCTAGTTAAGGCCTCTTTAAAGCGGGCATATTCTCTTCTGCATACTTGATAGTCCTGAAGCATCCTTAAGAAGTCCGCTTTATCATCTAAGTTAAAATCTAATAGTTCATCGATTATTGCCTGATAAAGTTCTTCTTTAAGTTCAATCTCAATTGTTGCCCGACCAATGCTTGGATCAAGATTTGTTAAATTGACATTCTCAAAAAATGGGCTTTCTCTTAAATGGTCTTTAATCTGGTTAACATCGCGGATTTTTTTGTAATTTTGCGTAGCTGAGGCAATTAATGTATCAATGTCCTTTTTTAAAGGATAGTTTTCATCTAAAGAATTTACCCAGGCAGGAAATTTAATTTCTAATTCCACAATGCTAAACTCATTTAATGCTTCCCTTAAAATATTATCGATATCCGCATCATTTAGATCCTGGACATTACAGACAACGACTGAAACCTGATATTTTGCTTCAAGTTCAATCCTTAATTCCATTACTTCCTGTGAAGCTGGAGCCGTAGAGTTCATTACCATCACAAATGGTTTATCTAACGCCCTTAGCTCCTCGACTAGTCTTTCTTCAACTTCTGCAAACTCAGCACGCGTGAATTCGCCAAACGAGCCATCAGAAGTCATTAGAATTCCTAGCGTTGAATGATTAGTAATGACTTTTTTAGTTCCGATTTCTGCCGCATCCTTAAAGGAGATGCTCTCAGAGAACCATGGAGTCTTTACCATGCGTGGTCCGGAGTCTGTCATATAACCAACTGCCGAAGGAATGATATAGCCAACTGAATCTACTAGTCTGACATTCATTTCCAATTCATTCTCGATTAGAATACTTACCGCATTTGATGGAATAAACTTCGGCTCAACGGTCATAATCGTTTTTCCGTGCGCACTTTGCGGTAATTCATCGATAATTTTGTTGCGGACAAATTCATCATCAATATTTGGTAATACTTTATTTTCCATAAATTTTTTGATGAATGTCGATTTTCCGCATCTGACGCTTCCGACGATTCCTAGATAAAATTCGCCTTTTGTTCTCGTCAAGAAATCTTTCAATATATTTTTGTTCAAAAAAATAACCTCTTTCTTTTCGCTATTCATTTAAGAATATTCAAAAGAATGAGGTTTAATGCCTATTTTTTTATAACAAATCCAAAATACTGGAGCTTATTCCTTCTTTTTTAATTTTTTGTACAATCTTTTCTTCAAGCTCAGCATCGATATTTTTATTCGCAACCTTAGCCGCCTGCTTAACTAAACGCCTGATATTATCTTCATCACTTAAATCCATTGTCTTAACCGCATCAACTAAAGCAAAGACTTGTTGCTTATCGATATTCTTATCATTAAGAATACTAAATATCTTGGAAAAATCCATAAAAAAACTCCCTTCATACTCATAATATGCAAGAGAGCGTGTTAGTTGCCTATTCTTTTTTAAGATCGCGCATTAAAAGTTCATTTAAAGCCTCACCGATTGTCTGCTCACCTTTAATTATTCGATAACAACCATCGATTAACGGTAAGCGTAAATTATACTTTAGGCCAATATTATGGACTGCTTCAATTGTTCTTAAACCCTCAACGACCATTTTGGCATTAGAAAGAACATTTTCACAAGATTCACCTTCACCAATTTTTTTACCAGCTACGAAATTACGACTATGAAAACTTGAGCAAGTAACAATTAAATCACCAATACCCGCTAAACCATAAACAGTTTCTTTAGAGCCACCCATAACCTTAACAATTTGTAATATTTCAACTGCCCCTCTAGTTATTAAAGCTGCTCTGGCATTTTCGCCCATCCCATATCCATAGGCAATGCCACTAGCAACCGCAATTATATTCTTAACAGAAGCTGCGATTTCTGCGCCTATTACATCATCTGATGTATATATACGTAAATATTTATTAGAAAATGCTACCTGAATTTCTTGTGCTAAGTTCTGATCTTTTGAAAAACTGACCATTGTCGTTATTTTGCGAACGAATAATTCTTCCGCATGACAAGGTCCTGATAAATAAACAAAACCTTTTAAATTTTTAGGAGTAATTTCTGTTTCGGTTATTTCGCTTGTCCGAAATAGACTTTCCGGCTCTAAACCCTTAGAAACTGAAACAAAAACACTTGGTAACTTAAGTAAAGAATTAATGTTTTTTAGAATAGCTCTGATAGCCTTAGCTGGTGTAGCAATAATAAAATAATTAGAGAATGCTATAACTTCCTCAAGTTTTTGGGTCGCTTTTATCTCTTTAGAAAGCGGACCATCAAAAAAAGGATGCTTATTTTCCTGATTAATTTTTTTAACAAAATCAGCATTTATATCATAAATCATTACAGTGTGCCCATTATCAACTAAAACTTGTGCTAAAGTTGTGCCAAAAGACCCGCCACCAATGATACTGAATTTCATTTATACATCTCCCTTGTCTTTATTTCTGAGAATAATTTTGACTGGTGTGCCAGTAAGTTCGAAATTTTTGCGTAAAGTATTTTCTAAATAGCGAATATAGGAAAAATGGAATAAATCCTCATCATTAACAAAAAGCACAAAAGTTGGTGGTTTTGTTTCTACTTGTGTAGCATAAAGGATTTTACCTTTTCCTCTAGGTGTTAAAGGTGTTGGGTTCATTGCGACCGCATCGCTAACGACCTGATTTAAAAGTCCAGTTGAAATACGCATATTATAACTTGTATGCAAGACATCCAGCTCATCATAAATTGTTTGAATTCTTTTATTGTACTTTGCTGAAATAAAAACAATCGGCGCATAATTAATAAACTGAAAATTCTCTCTAATTTCTTCGGTCCATTTTTTCATGGTTTTTGTATCTTTTTCAACTAAATCCCATTTATTAACAACAATTAAACAAGCTTTATAGGCATCTTTAACATAACCGGCCACATGCTTATCCTGTTCTAAAATCCCTTTTTCGGCATCAATCAGAACCAATCCGATATCACTTCTGTCAATCGCATCTAAAGCTCTTATAACACTATATTTTTCGGCATTTTCATAAACTTTACCACTTTTTCTGATGCCGGCTGTATCAATAACGACATATTTACGTTTATTGTAAGTTAAAACCGTATCCACTGCGTCTCTTGTTGTGCCTTCAATTGGGCTGACAATAACGCGCTCTTTACCAGTCAAAACATTAAATAAAGAGCTTTTTCCGACATTAGGCCTGCCGACAATAGAAAATTTTATCATATCATCGGGATAGGTCTCATCTTTTTTGTCTGAAGGCAGATGTTTAATCACCTCATCAAGGATATCCCCTAAACCAATACCATGGGCTCCGGATACCGGATAAGGATCACCGAGTCCTAAACTATAAAATTCATAAATCATATCCTGAAATTTCTGGTCATCGACCTTATTGACAACGGGAATAATCGGTTTTGTGACCGAATAAAGCATTTTGGCAATAACCAAATCCTCATCTGTTAAGCCAGAACGACATTCAGTAACGAAAAGAATAACATCGGCTTCATCTATCGCAATTTGAGCCTGGGCCTTTATTTCCGCCAAAAAAGGGGCATCGGATATTTCGATTCCCCCGGTATCAATTAAATTGAAACTTCTGGAAAGCCATGTCGCTTTAGCATAAATCCGATCTCTGGTTATGCCTTTTGCATCATCGGTAATCGATAAGCGAGACCCGATAATTCGGTTAAAAAGCGTTGATTTACCGACATTAGGCCTTCCTACAATCGCAACTTTCGGAAGCATTAATTCACCTACTTTTTAAGAACATCCTTAAACATATCGCCAAGTGTAGTTTTATTATCACTATTTTCCGCTTCTTGTTTCTCAAGGTAGTTATCAAAATTTTTTCTTTCTTCCTCTTCCTGAAGACGTTTGATACTTAAACTTAAAATCCATTCTGCTTTATTTAACTCGACAATCTTCGCTTTGACAGTATCGCCAACTGCAAAAAAATCTTCAATTTTAGCTATTTTTTGTGTTGATAATTCATTAATCAGGATTACGCCTTCAACTTCTTGAACTTCAACAATCAAACTTTTACCTGGGACAATACTAACAATTTTCACTTCAACATCATCACCAAGCTGATGTGTCAATTTCCCCCAAGGATTGTCTTCCAAGGCTTTTTTACTGAGATTGATTCTTTCTTTAGCTATATCAATATTCTGTAAAACCAAAGTTAACTCATCACCGATTTTAACACCAGCCGCAAAATTAGAATTCGGATTCCAGGAATATTCACTCTTATGTAATAAACCAGTAACACCATCAGTTAGCTGTAAAATAATTCCAAATGGTAACTTTTGAATCACAGTCCCCGTAACTTCACTACCAATTTTATGATTTTCTGCATATTCTTTATGTGGTGTAGGTGTTAAAGCCTTAACTGATAAATCAATCTGACCAGCATCTTTTTTGATAACTTGCACTTCTAAAGAATCACCGATTTTAACAAAATTATTCGGATCAATATTTTTCAAATGAGAAAGTTGTGAAGTGCGCACTAAACCATGACAAACCTCAAAGCGGACAAAAACACCGTATTTTTCAATTTTAAAGACAGTACCTGTTTTAACATCACCGACTAAAATATCATTATACTCTTTTTCTTTAGCTTCTTGATATGCCAATTTTTCTGCGCTTCTTCTTTCAATCATTTCTGTATAATCAGCTTTTTTCTTTTTATAGTATTCATCGCGTAAATGTTCGCGGCGAGAAACTGTAAATCGTCTTTTTTTCTCATCCAACTCAACGATTTTAACATCAAGCTCTTTACCTTTATAAGTTTCTAAGCTTACTTTAGTTTCTAAATCTGGAAACTCAATTTGGCTTTCATGAAGAAAAAAATCAAAGCTTTTATAGTTAACCATTAAACCTTTTGGCACAACTTTACTGACTTTGGCCTTAACGATGGTTTTATTATTAAAATCTTCCTTGACTTCTTCGTAAAGATCTTTTTTCAGTAAAGGCAAACGGCTTAAAAGAATCAGCACCGAATCATCGCGTTCGCTGATTTTTTTGACAACCGCGGTCATAACATCGCCGACTTTAATAAAGTCTTTAAAACTTTCCTTTTTATCATAGGAATATGCATCAAGATACATTGTTCCTTCAGTCATATAGTTAAGGTCTAATAAGAGTTCCCTATCTTTAACTGACACAACAGTTGCGGTAACAATTGTGCCGGCACTTAATTCTTTTATTTTGACATCTAACATAAATCAAAACATCCTTTCATGTATTAGCTTGATTATTTCAGCACAGACTTCATTGATAGAAAGTTCTGTAGTATCAATAGTAACCGCATCATCTGCTTTTTTTAATGGTGCATATTTTCTTGTCGCATCTGTGTGATCTCTTAAAGCAATTTCCTCTAATAATTCTTTAAGACTACTTTTGATACCTGCAGCCTGATTCTCCAAAAAACGCCGATTAGCCCGGCACTCAATCGTTGCGGTCAAAAAAACTTTAAGATTGGCATTAGGCAATACATTAGAGCCAATATCTCTTCCATCTAAAATAACTTGTCCATTACTAGCAATCTTTTGTTGAAAATCTTTCATTTTTATTCGCACTGATTTATTTTTGGCAACAGTAGAAACATTATTTGTTACATTTGGCTTTCTGATTTCTAAAGATACATCTTTACCGTTTAAATACATTTTATCATTTTTATACTCTAATTTAAGTTTTTCGATAAACTGATAAGCGGTATCGTCTTCAAGATTTATCTTTAAAGCTAAAGCCTGATAGGTGATGGCTCTGTACATAGCTCCTGTATCAAGATACTGGAATTTCAACTCTTTCGCAATTAGTTTACTGATAGTTGATTTTCCTGAGCCAGCCGGTCCGTCGATTGCGACCTGAAAATTCTTCAAAATGCCATCCTCCCAACTCTAAATATTATAACATAGTAGATTATATATCACAAATATTTTTTGCGCTTTTTTTGTTATTATTACGTATTTTCTGTCTTTTTACGTGATTTAGCTAGAGCATAGAGAGTTTTGACCTCGTGAATTTTCAACTCCCGATAAAGACCCCGAGCTAAATCTTTGGCTTCGATGCCAGCAAATTTAATACGATTAAGCTTTTTTACCGGATGGCCAATAAAATTCATCATATCTTTAACTTGATGATTTCTGCCCTCAGTTAAAACAATCCTGATTAATGATGAATGATTTTCTGTGTCTTTACTTATCAGATAAGCTGTACAAGGTTTTGTCATAACGCCATCAAGCATAATGCCTTTAGTTAACTTCCTTAAAGCAGTTTCTGAAATCAGACCTTCAACCCTGACCTGATATTCTTTTTCAATCTCATTTTTAGGATGAATCAGAATATTGCTTAGTTCACCATCATTAGTAAGTAAAATTACCCCGGTTGTATCAATATCAAGTCTTCCGACTGGATAAATTCTTTTCTTCAAATGGGCAGGTGCAAATAAATCCAAAATTGTTTTTCTGTCTAATTCATCTTTTACTGTCGAAATATAACCTGCTGGTTTATTCAAAAGATAATAAACTTTGTCTTCTATAAGTATCTTTTTTCCATCAAAAAGTATCTCATCTTTAGCAGTTACTTTTGTGCCAAGTTCTCTAACTATCTTGCCATTTACCGTAACTCTGCCTTCTAAAATATATTCTTCGCATTTTCTTCTTGAGCCAATTCCATGTGCGGCTAAAGTTTTCTGTAATCTTTCCATTAGTTACCAATCCTTAATATTAAATATTCTATCAAATAATGAAATTAAATACAAGTTTATCGCCATAAAAAAGCAAAAAAACCAAGAAAATTCTTGGATTTAAATTGTTTTTCGCTATAAGATAAAATTTTATAAGATAAAGAAGTAAAAAGCCAAGCAAAGAAAAAAGCCAAATATATCCGATAATAAAGAAACTGGCAGAGCATATTTATATTTGGTAATGCCTACACTACCAAAGTAAAGCGCGCATACATAAAAAGTTGTATCTGTGCTTCCAAATAATAAAGAGGCTGTAATTCCTTCTCTGGAATCAACACCATAAATCTCAAAGGTTTGAAGCATTAATACTAACGAACCATTTCCCGATATGGGCTTAAAGATTCCCTGCATCGCAATTTCTAACGGTAAATGTTGAAAATTACGAAATGTATCTAATAAAAAGCCAGAAGCCTTTAACATCTCCACCGCAAAAATCATGGCCAAAACGTAAGGAAAAACTTTAACGGCCATATCTATTCCTTCTGAGGCTCCATCAGTAAAAGATTTAAAAGCATTAGTTTTATTTTTTAAAGCAAAAAGTGCGGCTAACAACACAAAGACCGGCAATAAATAAAAACTTATATTCATCATTTGTAAAACCTACCAAATACAAAATTAAGAGTTAATGCAAAAGCGGTCGTTAAAAAAGAGATTAAGAGAATCCAGGGAATCAAGGATAAATTTACTTGCGCATTATAACTTCTTCTAAAAGCTAAAATTGAAGTTGGCAATAAAGTAAATGATGTTGAGTTTAAAGTCACTAAAGTAATCATCGCTTTACTAGGTTTCTTTTTATCTTCATTTGTTTTATCAAGTTCCTGCATCGCTTTTAAACCTAAAGGCGTTGCGGCACTTCCTAAACCAATTAAATTTGCACATAGGTTAGCACTGATATAATCTAAAGCCGGATCATTTTTATCTAATTCTTTAAACAACGGTCTGATGATTTTTTTTATATATTTAGTTATTACATTCAAGAAACCCGAATCTTTAGTCATTCTTAAAATTCCATTCCAAAAAGTCATAAAAATAATGAATTCTACAAAGATTCTGAAAGCTGTTTGTGGGGCTTCCATAATCGCATCGTTTAAAGGAATCATATTAAAGGTTAATATGCCATAGATTAAACTAATAATTATCAAAAAAAGCCAGATTTTATTAATCATGTAAAAAGTCTCCTGAGAAAGCGCCAGAAATGTTGATTATCTGATTGTTCAATACAATAATCTAATAGTTCTACTTGCCGGACTACTTCTCCATCAGCTAAAATAATAAGATAGACATTACTACCTATTCTTTCGAATCGAGATGTAATTACAGGATTATCAACTCTATTGACCATAATAAAAACATCTTCAGTAACTTCTTTTAATTTAACTTCGCCATCTTCTCTTACTCTAATTATTCCTTGCCTCATAAATACTTGTTTATCATATCTTTTAAAGCCTGCCTGGAATAAAGCCTGATGTTCTCTGAAATCACCTGTTGAGCCTTTAAAGGTCACAACGACTAAATTGACATTCTCAAAAGTTGCGGTAGTTACTAAAGTTCTTCCTGCTGCTCTAGTAAAACCAGTTTTTCCACCATTATAGATAGACTGTTGGTTGATTAAGCGATGTTTATTCTGGAAAGTATGTTTAGTTTCCGTAGCAAGCGTTGTAAAGCTATGGGTTTTTGTATTATTGATTTCCCTAAATAACGGATTATCCATGGCATAACTCATTAGTAATGCCATATCAAAACTAGTCGAGAAATTTTGGGTTTCTGAATCTAAACCAGAGGGATTAGCAAACCGACTGTTCTTCATACCAATCTCTTCAGCTTTCCGATTCATCAAAACAGCAAACTCTTCCACTGAGCCAGCGACCGCTACCGCAATAGCATGAGCCGCATCATTGCCACTTCTAAGCATTAAGCCATAAAGCAAATCCTTCAAATAAACTTCTTCACCTTCCGGTAAATATATAGCTGATCCTTCAGCTAAAATATCTTCTCTAGTGATTGTCACAACAAAATTAAGCGGCTTTTCTTCTATCGCGATTAAACAAGTCATAATTTTAGCGATGGAAGCTGTTAAAAAGCGGGTATGCATATTTCTTTGATAAATTACTTGTTTAGTATCCATATCCATTAAAATGCCACTTTGACTCCAGATGTTTTGGGAGTAAACGTTTCTGCTTGTAATTAAAATTAAAAATGCACATAAAAGTGGTAATAGGATTTTTTTCATATAAAGTCACCTATTTAAAGAATATGTGCATTAACTTTTATTAATGAGTGAATTATTTATTCAATAACCATTCAATTATATTTACTACTTTTATTCCCTTAAAACTACCTGTTCCAAACCGATCCAAAACAAGTAAATATTTTTCATAGTTGTCATTTATGCTTTGTAAAGGTTTAATAAAAATCCCCAAACGGGGAAAAACTTTCTATTTTCATAAATATATTCCCATTCGGGGATTTTAAAATGTAAATTTTATTTTAAAAAATCACTCTGATTTTAAAATCAAAGTGACTCATTCTTAATCTTTTTTCATTTCAATAAATAATAAATGCGATAAATCTGAGGTTGCTGCAATTTTCAAATCCTCTTCTATAGCTTCCATCGCGTCTCGATCTTTTAAAGCAATTCCATTTATTAGGGAACTACCTTCAACTTGAACGATATAACATTGCCTGCCTTTAGGCAAAGGAAATTTAATTGTTTTATTGTTATCTAACTCAATAGCGTAAATATTTACGTCTTGGTGCAACTTGACTAAAGCATTACCTTCTTGCGGTGAGACTAAATGCAATAAATTGTTCTTTCTGTCATTCCAGTTAAATTTATATTCACCATAATTCGGTTTCAAATTTCTAGCATTAGGAATTACCCATATTTGCAGTAATCTAACTACCTCATCACCTTCATTTATCTCTGAATGATAAATTCCTGTGCCAGCACTCATATATTGCACTTCACCACGCCTAATAACTCCTTCATTTCCTAAAGAGTCTCTATGGGTTAAGGCGCCTTTAACAACATATGAAATAACTTCCATATCTTTATGTGGATGTGTTTGAAAACCATTATGAGCAGCAATTAAATCGTCATTTAGAACTCTTAATGCTCCAAAGTTCATATTTTGAGGATTATAATATTCCGCAAAAGAAAAATGATGGATAGCATCTAACCAGTTTATTGGTCTGGCATTATACATATTTTCTACTTTCAAATGCTTAAGCATATTAAATCAAAACTCCCTTCCAATTTTACTAGCTTTATCTTTGCCTTGAGAAATAATTTCTGAGCCTTTATCTGGCATTTCCTCATGACCTTCAATAAGCAAAGTTTTCATATCCTCAATCCCGATAAAATTTAAAATTTCTTTCAAATAACGATCAGCATAAGCGCCTTTATATACACCACCGCTAGCGTGAATATGCAAGGCCTTTTTGTTTTTCACTAATCCTTCTACCCCATTTTTTGTATAATGAAATGTTTTACCTGAGACACACAAAGCATCAAGATAGGATTTCAAACGTGCCGGAAACATGAAATTCCAAAGCGGTGTAATGAAAACATATTTGTCATGATTTAAAAATTCCGTTAAAATCTCATTACTAGCATTAAGTTGTTTTTGTTGATCTAGATTTAGATTAGTAAATTCTTTGCCTTCTTCTAAAGCACTCCAAGCAACTAGCATATTTTTATCAACTTCAGGAACAAAGCGCTCAAACAAATTTATTTCTGTTATCACATCGTTTGGATTTTTTTCCTTATAAGCTTTTAAAAATGCTTCACCGACAGTTAGCCCAATTGAAAGTTCAGTTGGCTTAGGATTTGCTTTTATAAATAGCAACTTCATTTTATTCGTAACTTCTTGAGGCAGCGTTAAGTGAAGATGATCTAAATGTAATCTTCTTGATATTCAATTTATCTTTTAATAATTCATAAAACATTTCACAAAAATTCTCACAAGATGAAACTTTTTTCGTTACAGATACGCGACATTCAGGATATGATTTGACAAGCGAATGATCAAGCTTTTTAGGTGGTGTAGTATTTGGTGCACCATTACGGATGCCGGCCTTTACATATCCTGAAAGCACTAAATCAAGAAGCGGATCTCCTTCTTGGAAAAGCGTACCATGATGAAAATTATCAGCTATCTCCCAAATTAATTTTTGTGCTTCTTTAATTGGATAAGCAAAGCCAGTTCTTTCATCAACTTCTCCACCTATTTCAACTTCCAGTAACCCTGAATGGCCATGTAAGTATTGTGCTTCACCTGGGTAATACATAAAACGATGAGCATACTGAAAGTCCACTCTTACAATGGCATTTGCATAATTGTTTCCATTTTTTTTCATAATCATTTCTCCTTTATAAAATTTATTTTGCTAAATATGACTTTAACATCCAGCTCAATTTTTCATACTGAGCTAACAAGTCGCTAAACATATCAACTGTACCAATATCATTTTCGGCTTCCGCAAGTTTGATTATTTCTTTAGTACTTTTGATCCACCACTCGGTATCTTTTTCTAAAATTTCCACCGTTTTTTCAGAGTTTACCGGAATTGATTCTAGTTCTTTTACTTTCGTAAGTTTTAACGCACCTTGTAGGCTACCGACTGGTGATGCGCCAATCATCAGCATCCGTTCAGCGACTTCGTCAATTGTTTCTGCTGTTGCGTTATAAAGTTCCTCCAGCTTAGCATGTAGCGTAAAAAAACCATTTCCTTTAATATACCAATGCAAATTGTGCAATTTGATATACATAGTCATTTGATTCGCTAAATACTCATTCATTTTATCATGTAATTTCATATTTTTCCTCCTAGTTTATTTTTTCATCATTCTTATTGTCTCCAGACATCAAGTTAATATGCAAAAATAGGAGAAAGAATAATCTTATTATTCTAGAAATGGAAAACTAACTATTTTGAGATAGTTCAGGTAATATTTATAGTCAAAAAGTCTGTTTTTTTCATTATTTTAAATGCATTAAATCTTGTGTACATTATAGCATTAATATTAAAAGAAATCAAGGGCACTCACTACTTCTTCATTTGTGCTAAAAATGCCTAAAATTACTCTTTAAAAACAAGGTTTTAAGCTTGATTTTGAGCAAAGTTTCTCGCCTTTAAAAACAAAAAAGGCACAACGAAATTAATCATTGTGCCTAGTTATTAACGTATATTTTTGTTTCCTGATTTTCCTTTCGGAGTCGCAATTGCCTGAGAAATTATCATTGTTCTTAGAAAATCCTGATCAAGAACAATTTTCTCATTCTCATCTTTTATTTCTGTTTCCTCAATAGAGGTTTGCCTCTCACGATGAACAGCGGTTTTTCTACTAGTCTTCTGATTCATTTAATCTTATTCCTTAGATTTTTTTGAGTCGTTCTTATTGCCACCTAAAGAATTTCGCATATTAGTGTCTGATTGAACATTCTGCATATTGTAATAGTCCATTACACCAAGTTTACCTGCACGTAATGCTTCAGCAATTGCTTTTGGAATTTCTGCTTCCGCCGCAACAACCATTGCCTGCATCTCTTGTGTTTTAGCGCGCATTTCTTGTTCGTTTGCGACAGCTAACGCTCTTTTTTCTTCCGCTCTTGCTTGGGCAATTTTTTTATCTGCTTCAGCTTGATCCATCTGCAATTGAGAACCGATATTTTTACCAACATCAATATCTGCGACATCGACTGATAAAATTTCAAATGCTGTACCAGCATCTAAACCTTTACTTAAGATTTTTTTAGAAATCGAATCTGGATTCTCTAAAACATCAGTATGCTTAACAGATGAACCGATTGTCGTAACAACCCCTTCACCAACACGGGCAATAATCGTTTCTTCACCAGCTCCACCGATAAGTCTTTCAATATTTGCTCTGACAGTAATTTTAGCTCTTACTCTAAGTTCAATACCATCTTTAGAAACAGCCGAGACAATTGGTGTTTCAATAACCTTTGGATTAACTGATACTTTAACAGCATTTAAAACATCTCTACCAGCTAAGTCAATGGCCATTGCCGTTCTAATATCTAAAACAATATTAGCGCTATGAGCACTTATTAAAGCGTCAATAACTGTTCCGACGTTACCTTTAGCCATATAGTGAGTTTCTAATGTTTCAATTCTAATATCTAATCCTGCTTTTTTACCAGTAATAAAGGCATCAACAAGTTTAGTAACACCAACTCGTCTTAAGCGCATACCAATAAGTCTGCCGATTCCGATACGGGCACCCGATACCCAAGCTCTAAACCAAATTCCAATCGGTACAAAGATAATAAAAAGTATAAATAAAAAGACTGCTCCTGCGATAAGACCTATTAACCATGGTTCCATAATTTTAATTCCTCCTAGTTTTTGTTTTATTATAATAGACAACTATTGCCTTTATAATCAATTTTGTTCCTTTATCCGAACTACTGAAATTCTGACACCTTCAACAGCTGAAACTTTAACTTTAGCACCTTCTTCTATAAAGACACTTCCTGCATTAACATCATAAAGTTTTCCGTTGATTTCAGCTTTGCCAATCGGCCTTAAATAAGAAAATACAATACCTTCTGCGCCCACTAAATGGCCATAATCAGCTGTACCAGCCGAAAAGTCTTTATTAACTGCCGTTTCTCCTTGTACAAGCCAACTATGATTGATCCAGCCCTTTTTAGAAAGCCAATAAACAATCAGAAAGCCTACACCAGCTAATATTGCTTGTATTACTAATAATAACACCGCTTGCGCAATCATACTTCCATCGCCAACCATTACTCTTAAAACAATTCCGACAATAGTAAAGATTACTCCACTTATACCAAATATCCAGGTACCTAAAAAAAGTTCTTCAATAAACAATAACAATAAACCAATAATCAAGAAAATAAGTACTGGTGTTGTCATGCCGGAAAACAAAGTCGAGATTTCATTAAACATATTTAACACCCCCAAAGTTTATTTTATTTAAGATTTAGGCATTTATACTGCTTGAACAGTCTATTTATCATATGTGAAAGTTTCTAAAAAATTCAATCAATACAATGCTTTTTCATCATTTATTATAACATTTTTAGATAAAATGTCAATATTTTTTCATCATAGCTTTGTGCTTATCTTGAAGATGAATTTTTAGAAATAGCATTTTAATAAGAAAAACTAATAAAAAAAAGAAAATTTACAGCTAATTGTCTAATTTTATTGTATAAAAAATTATACTCTTTTAGTATACGACTTGCCCACTTTCTAAAATGCATCTCTATGCGACTTTACCCTGTAACCCACTGCCAAAATTGCATCAAGATTATATAAGTTTGTCGGTTTTGTCGGTTATTAGATAATTCGGTATTTCCGAATTTTCTTTTTACTTCCTCTTCATCTATTTCGCTTTCTGCAAATATATTCTTCAAATGCTCAACGGTAACTTAATGCGTTGAAAAAGCTCGCCTATCCTGTCTTGGGTTAGCCATACTGTATCGCCATCAAACATTTCATCAACCTTTGTGTTGCCGTCTTTGGTCCACGAAAGTTTGGATGAGTTCTGAAAAACAAAAAAGAGCCAAACTCAGACACTAAATTTTAAGTTTAGAATCGATTTGACTCTATAAAAATTAAGAGTTACACTACAAACATTTTTTTCTGTTGTGTTTAATGATTTAACTCACTAAAGATCTTTTTCTCTCTGTATATGAAAATATTTTATTACATATTGAAATCTTTCAAAATTTTTTCGATGCCTAAGCCACTAGGACGATTATTACGCTTCAAAACAAAAATTGTATCTAATCTATTTGCTTCAATTTTATTAATTCCTCCATAACAAGAAAGACTACTTTTAAATCCCGCTTCAATAAGCGATGCATAAGATTCTTTGGAAATTTTGCCAAAAGGATAAGTAAAAGTAGTCGGCTCTAGCCCAATCTTTTCATTCATAATAGTCTGAAGTTTTAACAAATCATCTTTAAATCGTGTCTGATAAGCTTCTGTAGTTTCGCTACTACGCTTTAAACTGCCATTAACTCCATGTAAGTTATAGCTATGATTTTGAAATTCTACAAGACTAGAATTTGCCATTTCTTCAATTTGTTCCCATGTTAGATGCGGTTGTCTGATTCCTTGTTGCTCAGGAGCTGAACATTCATCAGTGGATTTACCAATAATCGAAAGAACTGCTTTCAGATCATATTTATTTAAAAGCGGAAAAAGTACTTCATAATCACTACGATTGCCGTCATCAAAGGTCAAAACAATTGGCTTTTCTGGAAGTGGAATATTATTATAAACAAAATCAATTAAATCCTGCATTAAAACAGTATTATAACCCTTTTCTTGTAAATATCTAAAATCTTCTTCCAACTCAATTGGGGAAATATTATGTTCGCCTTTACTTTGATAATCATAAACCCGGTGATACATTATTATCGGAACTAAAGCTGAATCAACTTCTGCACAAGTTTGATTAAATTCTATATTACTAAATATTAACATTGCTGAAAAAACAATAAACAAAATTTTAGTATTGCGCATCATATTATTTAAAACCTCTTCTTAAAATAATATGGACAAAATTTTAATTTTCATTTATTATAAAAGCGTTTTTCAGATTATCAACAAATTATGCATTATTAATTTATTCCTTGACAATCCAACGATTACTTTTTCTAGATCATTCGCACTGAATTAAGCCAAGTTCTTTGTTCTTTCTAAACGATTATTTAATTCCCGCTTAAATTCAACACGATTGTTTTCTTGCATTCGAATCACCTCTTAGAAAGTTTAAATTATATCATTTAACAAGCAAAAACAAGCGAGGAAATGTCCTTCCCCGCCTGTTACTTATTATCTAAAAATTAATTTTTTTCTGGTTCAACTTCACTGACAAGCAGTCGACAACACATTATTCTTCTTTCCGTAATTTCTAAAATCTCAAATTCCAGATTCTTAATCACCGAAATAAAATCATTCTTTTCTTCATCAAAATGATTGTCAGCTAACTGGTAATTTATTTTTGTGCCTGCTTCAGGAAAACTTTCTGATAATTCTAGTAACCAGCCAGTTAACTTTTGAAACTGATGGTTTTCAGGTGTATCAAGATTTAACATTTCAAATAATTCATCAACTTCCAAATCAGCGTCCAATAAATATTCATTATCACTAATCTTCTGAAAATTAGTTCTTTCCAATTCATCGTGCTCATCGTAAATTTCTCCGACAATTTCTTCTAAAGCATCTTCCATTGTGACTAAGCCATCAGTACCACCAAATTCATCAGTAACAATCGCCATATGACTTTTATTCTTACGTAATAATTGAATCAATGCATCAACTTTCATTGTTTTTGGGACATGATGTACGGTTCTCATGACATTACGAAGAACAATTTTCTGACCCTTCAATAATTTAGTAAAAAAATCTCTTTCATATAAAACCCCAATAACATTATCTTTATCTTCAGAATAAACAGGAATCCTGGAATATTTTTCTTCAAAAAACAACTTCTTAACATTATCAATTTCTTCTTTAACACTAATCGCTGTCATATCAACACGAGGTACCATAATGTCCGAAACCGTTTTATCATTTAAGGTTAAAACACATTGAATAAGTTCATTTTCTTCCGATTCTAAAATCCCTTTTTCTTCCATCGAATCTAAAATAGCTTCAAGCTCATCTTCATTAGCGGGAATCTCGCCTTCGTTTTGATTCTTGTTTTTACCTATTAAATTTTTAAGTGGTTTGAAGATCCAAGTTAAAGGGGTCATGATAAAAACAATCAAATAAAGTATTGACGCTACCTTTAAAGCAATATAATCTGGATGTTCTTTCGCTAAGGCCTTTGGTAAAAATTCACCAATCATGAGAACTACTAAGGTTGTGACTGATAAAGAAATGATTTCGATTGCCACTGTTGAAACAGAATCTCTTAATATACTAATAAAAAAACCAACTGCGATTGTCGCTATGGAAATATTGAGCATATTACTGCCAATCAGAATCGCTGAAATTGTTTTATCATAACGTTCTGAAAGATGAATTAATTTCTGAGCTTTTTTATTACCATCTTCCGCTAAAAGTTTAATTCTTACTTTATTCATTGCGGAGACAGCTGTTTCACAAGCCGAGAAAAAGCCTGATACTAAAACCAGAACTAATAAAAGTATTAAAATACTATAATTAACATTACTTAATGCTGTAAAAAACCCTATTGATCCGAGAACTTCGTCCAAGGCTCAACCACCTCTTCATAATATTATAACATTTAAAAAAGATTTATGCAAATAATTGCTCCTATTTAAATATATTTTACAACAATTTTAGCTTTTTTCGGATGAATTCCATTGCTTCCAGATAACTTTCACTATGTTTTCCCATAAAACTATTATCAACAACATCACTAATTACATTCACTCTTCTAAATTCTTCTCTTGCCTTTAGATTTGATAAATGCACTTCTACTTTAATTATCGGTAGTAATTCTAAAGCGTCTCTAATCGCAATTGAAGTATGAGTAAAAGCACCAGGATTAATAACTAAGGCATCAAATTTAAAAGCTTCATGAATTTTATCAATGATATAACCCTCATGGTTAGACTGGAAAAATTCAAAGTTGAATTCTTTAAATCTATTTTTAATTAAATTTTCGATTTCTGCTAAAGTTTGGTTTCCATAATTTTTTGCATCTCTAACTTTTAGCATATTTAAATTTGGTCCATTAATGACTAGTATTTTTTTCATTGATTATCTCCTATTGTTGAAAGAATTTTAGCAATTATTTCATTATTATTAACCGAGTTATCAATCACAAGATCAGCTAATGCTAGGTATTTATCTTTTCTAGCCTTAAAAAGTTCTTCTAAACTACGCAAAGCTAAAAGCGGTCTTACTTTAATGCTTGCTTTATTTCTTGTTTCTAAAAGGGCAATTTCCGACTTTAAATAAATAACAAAACCCGTATTTAAATAAAGCTCATTCTTTTGATTTGTGATTATACCGCCGCCAGTTGCGATAACCGCATTCTTTTCTTTACTTAAATTGTGGAGAACTTCTGTTTCAAGTTCTCTAAACTTATTTTCGCCAAAATCTTTAAAGATTTCATCAATAAACATCGAAGCATTCTTTTCAATTTCTGCATCCGTATCAAAAAAATTAAATCCAAGTGCCTCAGCTAATTCTTTCCCAAATGTTGTTTTTCCTGATAAAGGCATACCTATAATATATATCAACATAGTCCCAATAAGATTTCCTTAATCTTCTCCATCTTATCAAGCTCTAATACCGTATCTTTACTTGTATGAATATTTTCCATGATAAATCGCTTCTTTTTCTTTGTCTCTAAACATAACATAAGCGCCTTATAACGTCTTAACGTATAATGATCACTAGCTTTAGTAATTTTCATTTTCAAAGAGTTGATTGGCAAATCAAAACCTTCTACTTTCTGGGCACTCTCTCTTATAGCTTGAAAGACTAAAGGATTATTGCCATAGACATTTAAATTATCGCCGATTCCGACACAATCTAAATTAATAATATTTTTACCATCAAGTTTTTTACGATGAAAAGCTTGAAAAAATTTACTCCCAAACAAGCCCTTCTCTTCATTATCAAAAAAGACAAAACAATAATCATTGCGATTTTCTGCATCCTTTAAAGCTTCCATCATTTCTAACAACATAATTACGCCACTTGAATTATCATTATAGTTATTCTTATTGCCTTTACCCATAAAACCCATTATATAGATAAAAGGAATAAAACCAATAATTAATACCAATATTCTCAAACTAATCCGTAATATGGCATTATCTCTGATAAAAAGGGGAAAAAAGAAAGGAATCACAAATAAAAAGACAATATAGATAAATTGAATAAAAAGAAAAAAAATCTGATTTTTGACTAGAAAAGCCGGCATTGCTGGTGGTGTATCATAATGAGCTGTAAAAATATATTTTGCATTCCTTACTGAGCCAACAACCGCATTCTGGGCTAAGGTATTCTTTTCAATCACAACCGGATAGCTATTTTCTGCCGCAAATGTTTTCACATACTCCAAAAATTCATCTTTATCTTTTCTTTTCATTCGCCTGTTAAAACGTTTTGTAACATTATCAATAGTAACTTTATTCATCATCAAGCCTCCAAAAAGCGATCAATTGCGGCTTTTGCTTGTTCAATCGCATTAGAAAAATTATCCGGATCAACAGTTATTTTTGTTAGTTCAAACTGATTGTTAAAAAATGTATTTTGCCTTTTAATAAAATGACGGGTATTTTTTTTTATTTCTTCTTTGGCAAAATCCAGATTTATTTCGCCTTCAAAAAAAGGAATTAATTCCCGGTAACCGATGGGAATCAAAGGATAATTTCTGCGCCACAAATTTTCTGCTTCTGACACAAGACCATTTTCAATCATTTTTTCTACTCTATTATCAGTTAATTGATACAATTTCTCTCGCTTAATATCCAAATAAATGATTAATGGCTCATAAAGAAGTTTATTGGCATCATTTCTTTCACTTCTTGATTTTTCACTTTTCGCAAGTGTTAGTGCTCTTAAAACCCTTACCCGATTATTTGGATGAATCTTTTCACAAGCCTTAGGATCTTTCAGCATTAATAGCTGATATAATTCTTCATTTGTTAAATTTTGAAAACTTAAGTCTAATTCTCTTTCTCCGCCTTTGAATTCATAGTCATAAAGAACAGCACGAATATAAAAGCCTGTTCCGCCAACAATTAACGGTAAAGAAAAATCATTTATTTTAGCGCGAACAAGCTTTTGATAATCCGACACTGAAAATTCTTCCGTTATTGATTTTATATCAAACAGATGATGCTTTATCCCTTGCATTTCATCTTCTTTAATTTTTGCGCTACCGATATTTAATTCTTTATAGATTTGAACTGAATCTCCATTAATTACTTCTAATCCATAATGCTTAGCTATCGCAAGCGATAAAGCCGTTTTACCGCTTCCAGTCGGGCCAGCAATAACAATTACTTTCTTCATCAGACTAATCTCTTAAAAAGCTTTTCAATCTCATTTTGGGTTAAACGAATATAGGTAGGTCTTCCATGTGGGCAAAAATAAGGGGTTTCACATTTATTTAAATCCTCAATCAAACAAAGAGCTTCTGTATTAGATAAAAACTTATTTGCCTTTACAGAATTTTTACAACTAATTAGTTTAGCAGTTTCATCAATAATATCTGTAATCTTAAAGTCCTTTTGTCTTAAAATAAAATTGATTAGACGTTCTAAGGTTTCATCTAAATCTTCGTGCAAAAGATATAAAGGTACTTCCCTTAAAAAAAAACTTTTCGGACCAGATTCTTCAAAGACAAAACCCAGTTCTTGAATTTTATTGCTTTGTTCTTTAATTAAATGAAACTGACTAGCTGGAAATTCTAAGTTAAGCGGAATTAATAATTCCTGTCTCAACTGATTATCAGTCGCTAATTTTTTAAGATAATATTCATATTTAATTCTTTCTGCGACAGCGTGCTGATCAAAAAGAATTAATCCGCTTTCATTTTGAAATAAAAGATATGTGCCCATATATTGGCCAATATAGCTAATATTATCAACAGCTAAATAAACTTCACTATCTTCTTTGACAACCGGGCTCTCATAGGTGAATAAATTATAATTTTTATCAAAAGTTTCTTTTGGCTTTTCTTTTTCCACTAAAGCTTCTTTAAAATCGCTTTTTTGATATTCAAGAACATTTGGTTTATTAACCTCACTAAAAACTTTTTTCAAAGATTGCGTAATTGTCTCTTTGATAACCTTACTGATAAAGCCTGACAAAGCTTTTTCATTAGCAAATTTTATCTCAGTTTTAGCCGGTGAAACATTAACATCAAAAAGCATTGGGTCAATCTTTATATTAAGTACAACAAGCGGATAACGAGAAGCGGGAATAAAATCCTGATAAGCCTCTGTTATAGCCATAAAAATTTCCTTACTTCTTACTAAGCGTTTATTAACAAAAAGTGTTAAAAAGCTATTACGACTTTTATAAAGATTATTATCAGAAATAAAGCCCGATAAATTAATATTATCAAAGCTTGCTTCGATTGCTAATAAATGTTTAAAGACATCAAGTCCGTAAATCTGATTTAGTACAGCTTTGATATCTCCTGAACCATTAGTTTGAAAAATAACCTTTCCGTCATGCATTAATTTGAAAAAAACCTCAGGATGGGAAAGTGCCTCTTTTTCAATTAAGTTAATCACATTAGTCAGCTCTGTCGAAAGACTTTTTATGTATTTTAAACGAGCCGGAGTATTATAAAATAAATTATTAATGATAATATGTGTTCCTTTATTCATCGCAACAGCTTGCTCGCTAACTTTTTTACCAGCTTTATAAATAATCTGATAACCTTCATCGTTCATTTTTTTAGTGCGCAAAATGAATTCACTTACCGAAGCAATGGAAGGAATCGCTTCACCTCTGAAACCTAAAGAACTAATCCGATAAAGATCAAACTCTGTTTTAATCTTTGAAGTTGCATGCCTTAAAAAAGCCATTTGGGCATCCTCTTTTGTCATTCCAAAGCCGTTATCAATGACTTCTATTTTTTTCATGCCACTTTCTAAAAGATTTATTTCGACATAAGTACTTGCGGCATCCAAAGAATTTTCGATTAACTCTTTTACAACCGAATATGGATTTTCTACGACTTCGCCCGCCGCAATTAAATTACTTAAATGTTCGGATAATTTTATGATTTGACTCAACTTAAAAATTCACCTCCTCCATTTTTAAGTTTTTTTCTAATTGTCTAAAAAATTCTATTTTCATTTTATAACAACATTTATAAAGAGGTATAGCGTTTCTTTAGGCGAATTTATTTACATTAAACCCGTAACTAAGAAATCATCATCGATATCAATTTTTTCGGCCTGTGGTTCTTTTGGTAAACCTGGCATCGTCATGATATCCCCCGCAAATCCAATAATAAAACCAGCCCCAGCTGAAACTCTTACGCTATTAATCGTAATTTTAAAACCTTTTGGCCGATTAAGTAATTTTGGATTATCAGAAATAGATAAAGGAGTTTTTGCCATACAAAGCGGAAACTCTTTAAACTCTGACTTCTGAAGTCGATTTATTTCTCTTGTTGCCTCAAGAGAAAACACAACATCATCAGCGCCATAAACATTTTTAGCGATACGCTTAAATTTTTCTTTAATTAACATTGAATCTTCATAAATTAGTTTAAAGTCATTTTTTTCCGTTTCGATGGCTTTTAAGACTTTCTCCGCTAAATCAATACCACCTTTTCCGCCTTTAGCGAATACTTCACTTAAAGATAAAGAAACATTTTTTTCTTTAGCCCAGGCAGTCACAAACTGAATTTCTGCTTCAGTATCACTATAAAAACGGTTTAAACAGACAACTTTAGGTAAGCCGAATTTTTCAATTGTTTCTAAATGATGTTCCAGATTTTCCATACCTGATTTTAAGTGCTCAATGCCTGCTTCATTAAGTTTATCATATTCGGCACCACCATGCATCTTAAGTGCTCTGATTGTTGCGACTAAAACAACACAAGCTGGCTTTAAGTTATTTAAACGGCACTTGATATCTAAAAACTTTTCCGCACCTAAATCAGCCGCAAAACCAGCTTCAGTAATCGTATAATCACTTAACTTCAAGGCTAATTTAGTCGCGATTACCGAATTACAACCATGAGCAATATTCGCAAAAGGACCACCATGAATTAAAACTGGTGTATTCTCTAAGGTTTGAACAAGATTTGGCTTAAATGCGTCTTTTAACAATAATAACAAAGCCCCTGTTATTTTAAGATCATTAACCGTAATTGCTTTTTTAGCAGAGGAATAAGCAACAATAATCCGACCAAGGCGAACTCTTAAATCTTTAAAGTCTTTAGCTAAACATAAGACTGCCATAATCTCGCTCGCAACCGTAATGATAAAATGATCTTCCCGGACTACGCCATTACCTTTACCTAAACCTACAATAATATCTCTTAATGATCGGTCATTAGAATCAAGACATCTTTTCCAAGTAATATTCTTAGAATCAATATTTAAAGGATTGCCTTGGTGAAGTGAGTTATCAATAATATTGCTGATTAAATTATTAGCCGTTGTGACAGCATGAATATCACCAGTAAAATGTAAATTGATTTCTTCAGAAGGAACTACCTGTGCATGTCCGCCACCATTAGCGCCACCTTTAATACCCATAACAGGTCCAAGGCTTGGTTCTCTTATGACGATAAAGGCATTCTTTTTCAATAGCTGTAAAGCACAACCTAAACCAATAGTTGTAGTTGATTTACCTTCACCAGCTTTTGTCGGTGTAATAGCGGTAACCAAGATTAACTTACCATCTTTATTTTTGGCTGTTCTTTTAAAAGCCTGATCGTTAATTTTAGCTTTATAATGTCCATAAAATTCTACTTCTTCTGATAATAATCCAGCTTTTTTAGCTATTTCACTAATCGGCAACATCTTAGCTTTGCGGGCAATTTCTAAATCTGTCATTTTTTCTCTCCCATTAATCTCAATTTAGGATTTCTTCCACCACGCGGGCAAAGTTCCCATAAAGAATTTTTTCGATTTCTGTTTTATTATAGCGTCTTTCAACTAATTCATCAATGATTTTATTTGTATGCCGGAAATTAAATAAACCATTCAAATTTCCTGCATTTTCACCATTAAAACCCATATAGTCCATTCCTAATCCGACATGATCAATGCCTACTAGTTTTATAATATAATCAATATGATCACAAAAACCTTCAACGTTACGCTTTTTCAAATTATCGGAAATAAAGTTTGCGACTGCTGTAACACCGATTACTCCACCTGTTGCCGCAATCTCTTTGATTTGCTCATCAGTTAGATTTCTGCGGTGATCACATAATGCCTTAACATTCGAGTGACTACAGATAACTGGTTTCTTAACTAACTGAATTATATCATAAAAAGTATGTTCATTAGTATGGGAAAGATCAATAATCATGCCAAGTTCTTCCATTTTCAGAATAAATTCTTTTCCCTTCGGCTTTAGTCCCGTTATCGCTTCAGTAGCTCCTACTCCGGTTGCCAACTCATTTTCTTCATTCCAGGTAAGCATACCATGTCTTAAACCCTTTTGATAAAAATCTTCTAAAATCGCCACTTCAAATTGAATGGCTGTCATACTTTCAGCGCCAAGGATTACTTTAACACGGTCACTTTTACGCAAGAAATCCTCCCGCGTTTTGACAATTTCAAAATGATCGCTTTCTAAAACATCTTTACGACCAACTTCAAACATTTCCTTAAAATTATCAAAAGTCTGATTTTTTGGCTCAAGATAAACGACAAAGATACCTGCTTTCGTACCTGACTCTTGAAACTGATCATAATATCTGTCTAAGATAAATCTTTGACCGCGATTATGTCTTTCTATGACTTCCATAAAAATATCTGTATGCGCATCAAAAATCATGATTATTCCTCCATTTGCCATTTCCTTTGGCTATCGATTTTTTTCCGTTCATTAGTATTTAATACTTTTTTTCTGATTCTGATTGCTTTAGGTGTAACTTCCACAAGTTCATCTTCGTTTAAATAATCAAGACTTGCCTCTAAAGAAAACGTCCTTGGACTCTTTAAAGTTACCGTCGCATCTTTTCCAGCCGCACGCATGTTAGTCAAAGCCTTTTGTTTAGCAGCGTTAACTGCTAAATCATCAACTCTATTACATTCACCAATAACCATTCCCTCATAAACCCGACAACCAGGTTCGATAAAAAGCACACCGCGTTCTTCTAAACTGCCTAAGCAATAAGCTGTAGCTTTTCCAGTATCAAGCGCCACTAAAACACCATAAGGTCTTCTGTAAGCTGATTTTTTCTTATAAGGGCGATATTCAAAAAAATTATGACTTGTGATTCCATATCCTTTAGTAAGTGTCATAAAATCGGAAGTAAAGCCAATTAATCCTTGTGAAGGAATAATAAAATAAAGATTTACTCCCCGTTGGGTATTATCCATACTTAATAACTCACCAGATCTTTGACCGATGGCTTCCATAATATTACCAAGATACTCTTCAGGAACAGAAATATAAAGTTTTTCATAAGGCTCGTATTTAATACCCGCAATTTCCTTAAGAATTACTTCCGGTTTGGAAACTTGTAACTCAAAACCTTCACGGCGCATATTTTCAATTAAAATTCCTAAATGCAATTCACCACGACCACTAACTAAAAAACTTTCCGAAGCTTCTAGGCGACTGAATTTTAAAGACACATCTCTTTCGGCTTCTTTTAATAATCGTTCTTCGATTTTACGAACCGTCAATAGCTTACCGTCTTCTCCGGCAAAAGGAGACGTATTTGGTCCAAAAGTCATCTGCATCGTTGGTTCATTGATAGCAATTGGTGGCAAAGGATCGTGTTCGTTTAATTTATTGATCGTTTCACCAACCGAAATATCAGCTAATCCGGCAATCAAAACAATATCACCAGCTGAGGCACTCTTTAATTCAACTTGGCGGATGCCGTTATAAGCAATAATTTTCATTACCCGAAAATTTTTCTTAGAGCCATCATTACGAATGCAAGTAACCATCTCATTTAAGTTAATAGTGCCCTTAGTTATTAAACCAATTCCCATTCTGCCTAAATAATCATTATAGTCCAGTAAAGCAATCTGTAATTGAAGATTTTCCTGAGGGGAAACTTTAGGTGCTGGAATCGTCTCGATAATGGTTTTAAAAACACAACTCATATCGGTTGTTTGTGTTTCTGGATCAGAATCAGAACTTGCTGTTCCTTTTAAGGCTGATAAATAAAGAATAGGAAAATCCAGATCTTCTTCATTGGCGCCAAGTTCGATAAATAATTCATAAACCTCATCGATTACTTCTTTAATTCTAGCATCACGTCTGTCGACTTTATTAATAATAACAACCGGTTTTAGTTTACTCAACAAAGCTTTTTGTAAAACAAATCTTGTTTGTGGCATCGTTCCTTCGGCTGCATCAACAACTAAAAGCACACCATCAACCACATGCATAATTCTTTCAACTTCTCCGGAAAAATCAGCATGTCCTGGTGTATCAACGATATTAATGCGATAATCATCAAAATTGATTGCTGTTGTTTTAGCCAGAATTGTCATGCCGCGTTCTTTTTCCAAATCATTGGAATCCATAACTCTTTTTTCAACTTCTTCGTTTTCTCTGAAACTTTCTGATTGTTTTAATAACTGGTCAACTAAGGTTGTCTTTCCGTGGTCAACATGGGCGATGATTGCGATATTTCTGATTTTCAAAGTTAGTCCTCATTTCCCGGTACCAAAAGCTTAAAACAAGCTTTCTCGACTGTTACGGTAAAATCTGTTTCAATTATTTTTTCACCGTCATTTGACCATTCATGGTCTTTATTCTTTCCTGCAATAACTGTAAGTTCTTCTAAATTATATTTTCTGATTCTCCGACTTTTTTTGACAACTCTGTCACCAAAAATAAAGAACCTTAAAACATGAAGAAAGCTTTTTTCAAAAAGATAAAGCTGAAAGTTATCTTTACTTGGTTTTTTGCGTATTTTCAGACCCGCAACATAATTACTGTTAGTAATTAAAACTAAGGAATAAACCTTTTTTTCAGCAATACCTTCACCCTTAAATTCCAGTTTGATTCGATTGATTGTAAAAAGTTCTTTCATCGAAGAAAAATAATAAGCAAATTTACCGATAACACGCTTTAAAATACTGTGAGTTGCATAGCTTATTTTAACAAACTTGCCCTTCGCAAAGGCATATGTGCAATAATAATCGTTAACTTTTAAAACATCAACTGGCTCAGAGTTCTGAGCTGTTATTATGTCCAAAGCCTTATTAATATTTCTTGTCAAACGAAATTTTCGCATATTATCGCATACAGTTCCACTAGCGATATAACCAATAATCGGCTTTTGTTCAAGTCTTGCGACTTCATTAGCCATCAGATTAAAGGTTCCGTCTCCCCCAGTAATGATTACATAATCAAAGTTTTTTGCTTGCTCGCGAAAAAAAAGGCAAAATTCTTCAACGCTTTTTGAAGGATAAATCAAAACCTCGGAAAAGCTTTGTTTAAGCTTCTCTTCAATCATTTTGATTTTTTTATAGACTTTGCAGTTTTTCCGTTTAACATCATAGATAAATGCGCACTTCATAATTAACCTCTCGGACTGTTTTTATGTATAATTTATTATACCATAAATGGCTAATAAGCTTAAATATTTTTTGCGAAAATCGGAAAAAAATGCATTTTTCGACTATAACTCACAAGTCCTGGTTACTAATCTTATGATTGATAAGTTATTATTTTTACTTTTCAGTTGCGAAAACCAAACAATAAAAACAAAAAAGGCAGTTCAACTCAGGAATGCCTTTTCGATATTTAATTTTTAGTTACTAGTTTTTTTGGATTTTTTGAAGTAATAAATAAAGACACTTAGCCCGACAAAAACAAAGATGGAAACAATCAGATAAATCCACTGTACTGATAAATTTGCCAGTCCGCCAAAGAAATTAAGGCTAAGATCATAATTAGTAGTAATCAAGTCTGCTATTTGATAACCCGCTAATTCCCTGACTTCGCCAATTGCGTTAGTTAGAAAAACATTTCTGAAAATCGCTGTTGCATGGGAAGCTGGCACACTATTCATGACATTTTGAACCGGAAGGGCAAAAGTGGAAACCGGCATATAAGCACCAATTATAAAACCACCTAAGGCACTAATGATTCCGACAAAGGCAGAGGCTGCATTAAGAGTTTTAAAAAATCTTAAAATAAATGTTACAAAAGCTGAAGCTGATAAAGTAGCTACAAATAAAGCTAAAATACCAATTATAATTTCCATTACACTAAAGCTTCCGCCATTAGCGATTAGAAAAACAAAAGCGGAAATAAGTACAAGCAAACAAATTAAAAAGGTAATCACAAAAGCCGCAAGCCAATAAGATATATCAATCATATAAGATTTAATCGGCGCCACTATTAAATCATCTTTAGAGCCAATCTCTGAATCTTTAACTCTAATCATTGCACAAGAGAACGCAACCGTTATACAAGAAATACTAATTATACCCGCAAACATATAGCCATCAACAATTCTTGCCAGCACTGCCCTTTCGACATAGTCACCAGCATGAAAGATTAAATTATTGATTTGCATATTCCTTAGAAATAAAAGATTTAATAAAAGAATGATTAATGGTGATAAGAGACTAAAAAATAAAGTAGCTCGATCTTTGACAAAAACTTTGATATTTCTAAGTGTTAATCTATATAACATATTCATCCGTTAAGCACCTCACCTGTCACAGCTAAAAATACATCATCCATATCGCCCTTTAAGACTTCAAAATCAGGATATTTTTGGCGATATTTCGTTAAATAACTATAAGCTTCTTCCGCACTTTTGGCATTTATACGATAAGCACCATTGTTATAAGAAAATTTTAAATTATCTTTTTCAAAGAATTCTCTATTTTCATCAGTCTCCGGTGTTATAAAACTAACACTGATATTCGTATATTTTTCTTTTAATTCGTATGGCGTACCAGAGGCAGCTATCTGACCTTTAGAAAGAATCAAAACCTGATCAGCCGCGTTAACTTCTTCCATATAATGAGTAGTCAAGAATATTGTTATGCCTTTTTCTTTCAATGCTATAATTGCTTCCCAGACACTTTTTCTAGTTGCTGGGTCAAGTCCTGTAGTTGGCTCATCAAGAAAAAGAATCAATGGTTTATGCAATAATGCTCTGGCAATATCTGTCCTTCGTTTTTGACCGCCAGAAAGCTTTCCGTATGGACGCTTGATAATATCATTCAAAGTAAAGATTTTATCTAATTCAGCGATACGGTCTTTAATCTCTTTTGTACTAAAGCCATATAAAGCACTTTTGCATAATAAATTATCATAAACTGTTAAATAGTCATCTAAGATTGAGCCCTGAAAAACAACGCCAATCTTTTTCTTAATAGCTTCTATATTATTTTCAATATTAATGCCGTCAATAATCACTGATCCGCTATCTTTTTTTAGTAAAGAACAAATAATGCGAACTGTCGTAGTTTTACCAGCTCCGTTTTGTCCTAAAAAGGCAAAAAGCGAACCCCTTTTAACCGAGAACGATAAATCCTGCACAGCCTTTACTTCGCCAAACGTTTTATACAAATTTTTAACTTCAATTATGGTATCTTCCATCTTTATACCTCTCTTTAATTTCTTTTAATTATAACATTTTTTTAAATCATTTGTCCGCAACTTTTGGCTGCGTTTCAAAATTTTCTATAATCTTTAATGCCGTATTTATTCCGTCTATCGCCGAACTCATGATTCCTCCAGCATAACCAGATCCTTCACCACAAGGATAAATTCCAGCAATTGATGACTGATAATTTTCATCTCTTGTCAGTCTTACAGGTGAAGATGAGCGAGTCTCAACTCCTGATAATAATGCATCATCATTTAAAAAACCTGGCAACTTCCGATTAAAGTCCTTTAATCCTTCTTTAATGCTTTCTGCAATAAAACTTGGATAAAAGTTTTTTAGCTCAGCTAAGTAATAACCCTTACTATAACTAGGTATAACTTTGTTCAGCTTTGCCGTTTTTCGATCATTAAGGAAATCATTAGCTAACTGCACAGGAAGTAAATAATTCTTAAAAGCTTTTTTCTCAATACACTTTTGGAAAAGAAAACCGTCTAAAGGATGATTACGATAATAATCAGAAACATTGATATTAACTAAAATGGCACTGTTAGAGTTACGACCGTCACGGTTTTTATAACTCATGCCGTTAATCACGAATTCATTTTCTTCTGAAGCGCTCATCACTAATTCGCCACCAGGACACATACAAAAAGTAAAAACACTGCGACCATTACTTAAATGAGTACTTAACTTATAAGTTGCAGGTGGTAAGCGGTAGGCCTCCTTGCCAAACTGCAAATAATCAATATCTTTTCTTAAATGCTCAATTCTATAACCCATCGCAAAATTTTTAGGCTCTACAAATAGCCCTTTATTATAAAGCATTTCAATAGTATCCTTGGCACTATGTCCGGTAGCCAGAATAATTTTATCAGCACTGATAACTTCTTCTTGACTGTTTTTCAGATAATGAACTCTGAAGTTATTTTTTTGTTTTTCAAAATTAGAAAATTTAGCTTTAAAGATGATTTCTCCACCAAGCCTAATGATTTCCTGACGAATATTTTTAACAACTTTTATCAGATAATCAGTACCAATATGCGGAGTATAATCATAATAAATATCTTCTGGTGCGCCAAATTCAATTAAAGTCTTTAAGACAAAGCGCAAATAAGGACTTTTAATTCCTGTTGTTAGTTTGCCATCGGAAAATGTGCCTGCTCCGCCTTCACCATAAACAATATTGGATTCTTTATTAAATGTAGAATTCTCCTCAAAAAGTTTTAAATCTTCGATTCGCTCATCAACAGCGCATCCTCGTTCTAGAATTATCGGCTTTAAACCACTTTTAGCTAAAATTAAACCCGCAAACATACCAGCTGGCCCAAAACCAACAATTACAACTTTAGCCGGACTTCCAATTCTCTTAACTTCGATGTCTTCTTTAAGTTCTCCAAGTAAAATATCACTTGATGTTTGGATAGAAACATTAGTTTCAACATAAAAATTATTGATAAAGCTAATATTCTTTTTATTACGGGCATCAATAGCTCTTCTGATTAACTTTAAAGAAATAAGTTCCTTATCCGAGATAGCTAATTTCTCTAATACCAATCTTTTTAAATCCGCATCACTTGTTTTTAGGTTAGTTCTGATATTATTAACAAAGTATCTCATATAATTGCCTCCGCCGCAATCAGACCTGATAAAAAGGCAAACATCAAATTATAACCACCACATAAGCCATCAACATCTAGTATTTCACCAGTCACAAAAAGTCCAGGAACTTTTTTTAACATCATAGTCTCTAAATCTATTTCCGTTAAGTCTAGGCCACCAACCGAAACCTGAGCCTCTTTGATGGGATAAAAATCAGCAATTTTGAAATTAGTTTCTGTAATGCTCCTTAAAATTCCTTTAGCCTCTAGATTTTGCGCTTTAAAGTAATTTAATAATTTTTCTGGTAAGATGCCTTGAAAATGTTTAGTTTTATTATATATGTCACTAATCTCATTTAGTTTTCCAGCACTTAAATCCAGACTTAACTTAAAGCTATCAGGCTTTTTATTACTTCTGGCAATTACTGAAGCAATGTTCATAATGACAATTCCCGATAAGCCATCATCTTTAAACTGTACCTCTCCTTGTTCTTCATAAAACTTTTCTTCATTAAACAATAACTTTACTTTAGCTTCAAGACGTAAACCAGAAAGTATTTTTGGGCTTTCAATTGTTTTTAAAGCCGAAAGACCTGGCAGGATTTTTTTAGTTTTAATTCCTAAAGATAAAAAGACGTTATTTAAGACGTCTGAATTTTCATATTTAAAATAGCTTTTTCCGCCTGTCGCAATAATTAAATAATCAAAAAATTGCGTTGAGTCACCAACCTTCACAAAAAACTTATCCATTCTGCGCCCAAAATCAGTAACTGTCTGTGATAGCTTTATTTCTGTATTGTAATCTTTTAAAATGCCAGTTAAAAGCTGAACAACCATTTGCGCACTCTCAGAAAAAGGATAAAGCCTGCCATCATTATCTTCTTTGATAAGCAAGCCAATATCTTCTAGAAATTGTTGAAATTTATAGTTTTTTTCGCGGACTAATTTGGAAATTTCCAGTTTATTATAACTATAATCACTAATATATCTATTGCCTAAATTACAGCGGCCATTACCACTGACTTTAATCTTTTTTCCTAATGCATTTTCTTTTTCGATAATCGTTACTTTGATATCTGGTCTGCTAGTCTTAATTTTAAGTGCTGCAATAAGACCTGAAGCACCCCCGCCAATGATTCCTACTGTCATAATTTTATCCTTATATAAGAAAAATATTTACTATTCCGATTATGCCGCCTAATACAGCCCCAAAATAAGTGATCATTTTCAATTCTTTATTAATTATTTTTAATAATACTTTTTCAAATTCTGTGATATCAAGATCGTTCATTTCTTTCTCGATAATTTGTTTAATATTAATCTTGGAAAAAATGAAATCGGTAAATACAGTCATTAAGGTCGCATAAAAATTATCAATGATATGAGCATAATTTTCTGATAGTTTTTTAGTTACTGTATTAATTGGCTGGTTTTCCAATTTCGACAATTCTGCCTTAAACATTTCTTTGACTTCATTAATACCATCTGTTTTAATATATTCAGTTAATTTCTCTTCAAAAAAGCCATTAAGGTTATTAAAGATTCCTCCTAGGAAACCTAACATTGGTCCAAGACTTTTGATAATTGATTCCGTAATCTTTTGATAGAATAAACCTTCATCAAATTTCTTTAGAATAAAGTTTCCAAATAATTCAGTCGCATAAACCTTAAAACTTTCAATCTTTTCATCTGTTACTTTTGCGTGCAGAATATCTTTTAAGACGAGATTCTCCGGAATAAAGTTTTCCAGATTTTTAACAAAGTTATTGATTTCATAATCAAACTTCAAATTCTTTTTGATTATTTCATCATTTAAAAACTTTTCCTCGATTGTTTCAGCTAGTGCGGCAGCGATCCGATGTCGGTTTTTAGGAATAATCCCCGGCGTAAATGGAATTCGCTTTTTAAATATATATATAGGTTTCCTTGGTCTGAAAAGCATTTTGATCGCTAGATAATTAGTTGAACCGGCAATAAAAGCCGAAACCAAAATTATCAGAATACTATTAAGCATAAACAATCGCCCTCTATTACTTATTATATCACAAACAGCCTATTATGAAACCTATTTGCTGTTAAATGTCCTTAAAAGTTTTAATTTTTAGCTAAATAATTATCTCTGTAAGTCAAATTGACCTGTGTTTTTCCTATTTCTCATAATTTCTTTGTTTTTGAATATATTGAATTAAGTAAGTAATTAGTCATAACTAATCCAAAAGGGGAAATAAAACATGGAAAATAATGCTTTTAAAAAAACATTTAGAGAGCACGTCAAAGAAACCTCTTATCTTTCCTACAATGAAGAAGATTATTTAGAAGCTATCTTTAATCTTATTCAAGATAATCGACCACTGACAAATAAAGAGTTAGCCGATTACTTAAACATTTCCAGACCTTCTGTTACTCATATGATTAACAGACTTCAAAAAAAAGAAATTCTTATCAAAAACGATAATATCATTTATCTTTCTGAAACAGGTTTTAAAATTGGTGCTTTTTTAGCTGAGCGTCATAAAGAAACCGAAAAATTTTTAAGTCTAATTGGTATTCAGGATAAAAAACTAGAAAAAGCAGAAAAGCTTGAGCATGTACTTGATAAAGAACTCTTAGAAAGAATCAAAAAATTAAATGCTTTTCTGGAAACCTCTGCTTATGAATAAAAATATATGTGATTTATGCAATAAAAACGATGCAAGCATTCAATTAGATTTAGAGGCCATTTGCGATGATTGTTTTAATGAGTTTGGCAAAGAGTGCTCTAGATGTGAAAAAAAGCTAATACAGGCAGAAACATGTGAATGCCTAGGGGATTTAATTTAATTTAAAAGTCCATCGAGTCTTCTTCCAACAAAAATTGTTCAATACCGATATATAGTATCCCTTTCTCATCATGCCAGGGAATAATATCATCTTTTACAACGATGATTTTTTTGAACGAGTCGTCTATACGATATAAGGAATTAGTTTCTTGCCTTCTTTTCTTCTCATCTGAAACCGAAAGTGCTGATTGAAGATAATAACGTTTATTGCTTTTATTAGCTAAAAAATCCACTTCAAGTTGTGATCGTTGACTTAATCCATTTATATTTTTGTGATTATACTCGACAACACCAACATCAATACTAAAACCTCGCGCAACAAGTTCATTATAGACTATATTTTCCATAATGTGATTCTCTTCCTGTTGGCGAAAATTCAATCGTGCATTTCGTAATCCGACATCCGCAAAATAATATTTCAAAGGAGTATTAATATATTTTTTACCTTTTATGTCGTATCTATATGATTTTAAAATAAGAAATGCATCAATAAAGTAATCTAAATAGTTATTGATTGTTGTTGAAGCTATATTTAATCGCTTAATGCTTTTAAAAGTATTAGAAAGTTTAGTGGGGTTTGTTAGTGAGCCAATTGATGATGATATAACATTTAAAAGCTCTTCTAATATCTCACTGTCTCTTGTGATTTTATGTCTTTCAATAATATCCGTAATATATGTTTTGGTTATAAGATCTTTAAGATATTTGCTTTTTTCTGCATGAGTTTGCTTAAACAAAACTGCAGGCATTCCACCATAAGTAAAGTATTCTTTCCATGCATTTCGTTTATCGCCGATATAGGCTTTATAGAACTCCTTGAAAGTTAAAGGATTAACTTTGATTTCATCGCCTCTATCTTTAAATTCTGTTAAAATATCAGATGAGAGCATTTTTGAATTACTGCCAGTCACATATAAATCAACATTTTTGATTTTCATTATCCCTAAAAGAACATCAACAAAGCCAATCTTGGCATCTTGATTATCAATATAAGGATTTTGCATTTCGACAACTTTTTGAATTTCATCAAGAAAAACATAATACATTACATTTTTATCAGAAGTTTGCTCTCTGATTTTTTTGTCAAGTTCCAAAGGATTTCTATATCTTGCATTTCCCGCTTCATCTAGTGCTATTTCAATAATGTGCTTATCACTAACATTTTCTGATATTAAATAATCGCGATAAAGGCGAAAAAGCAGAAATGACTTTCCACTTCTACGCATACCAGTAATGACTTTGATAAAACCATTATTTTTTTTATTTTTTAGCTTTTCCAAATACATTGGTCTTTCAATTATCATATAGTCCTCCTAACAAAAATGCGGATATACGCATTTTTATTACGAGCTAATTATATCACGCGAATTTATTAAAGTCAATGTTTTTTAAATTAAACCCAAGCATTAATGATGAAAACTTTATTAAAATTTATCGATAATTTTTAATTTAACTATATATCCATAAATAACTGATGTTAGAATAATCAGATGAAAATAAACAAGATAACTTCTAATTGGGATTATAACTCTATGACCAAAACGAACAAAAGATATTCCTAAGAATATAAACATTAAACAAAATATTATGAACATGACTATTGTTAGTAACAATCTATCTTTTCTTAAATAAACGAAAATCAGATCAACTACCGCTAACAATATAATAATTCCCGCAACTACAAAAGTTACAATATCTTTATAGGACATAATTATATTACTATTACCGAGCACATCAAATAGTGATAATGCAAAAAGATACATAACTAATCCTGATAACAGGATAAGAATATGAAGCATTAGTAGCGGCAATCTTAAATTTAAAACATAATAATTTGTACTTTTAAATAGTGAGTTTTTTAGGCTCTCTTTGTTATTTTTAATTAAATCATCAAGTGATATGCCATAAAATTCAGCTAATACATTTAAGGCTACAATATCTGGTAAGCATTCACCACGTTCCCACTTAGAGATAACTTTGTCACTATAATTAATCTTTTTGGCAAGCTCAACTTGCGTCAAATCAGCATTTCTTCTTAATTCAATTAGTTTATTTCTGATATCCATTTTCAAATCCTCCTATATTTAGTTTAGCAAAAAAATGAAGACAATGCAATACAAAAGCATCTCGAATTTATTGAGAAACCTAACTCTATATTCTGTAGAATTCTACAGGATGTAGAAAAAAGTCGCTAACCATTACTTAGGCAAGCGACCTTTTATTGAGAAATTAGTTTAGGCACTTTCTCTACTTTCGACTTCAATCATATAATCAGCTTTTACTTTTTTATATTCTTTACCGAGGATTGTTTTTTTGAAAATTTTAATCAATAACTTATGATATTGGATTAAGGCAATAAATACTAAAACAACTCCCGTCACAAAAAATATCTGATTCATTAGTATTTGAGTTGAAAATAAATTGTAATAATATTCGATCAAATAGCCATCAGCACAATAAAAAAGCGCCCGGCCAAAACCCATATAATTCCAAAAATCGAGAAAAACGCCATCAATGAATTGATATTGCAGCCAAATTACTACTGACTCAATTGGTCTAAATATCACAACAATTAAAATAAAATGCAGAGGTTTCATTTTGATAGTTCCGCAAAACATACATAATAAATCATTTGGCATAAAAGGTACTAAAAATAACCAAGGAATAACTTTTGTTCCATATAAAGATATTTTAGCAAGCCGCTTCTCAACTTTTTCTTTACCGAAGATCCAATACATCAACTTACTACCGCCAAACCAGCCAATCATATAAAGAATTATCGCTGTAATAAGTTTGGCAATAATCACAACGAATATTCCTATCCAAACAGTCGGAAAGATTGTAAATCCTAAAATAGTAAATACGGTAGTAGTTCCGGGAATAAAACTTAAGAATACTGCGGCTACTACATACATCGACACAAAGATTGCGGCTACCCCTATTATTGTGCCCCCGGCCAATCTTTCTTCCATCGAAGCTTGACTTCCTTCTCCGACTAACCCTAAAGAGTTTAATACGAACCAAACACCAATCGAAAAGCCAATAGCGATAGCTAATGCAATCAACATTTTTATAGTTTGCGGTTTCTTAAAAAAATTCACAAAACCATTCACAACCACTTTAAAAGAAAGCGCAGGTTTTTTATTGTTTATTTCATTTTCGTTATTTTCCATGCTTTAAATCCTCTTTTTCACTATGCTATAAATTCAACAATATATTTTTCCATCTCTTGGACAAATTCATTGTCTAAGATTTCCCGTTCTTTTTCTGAAAAACTTTTAAAGAACTCAGTAATAATATCGGTAATTTCTTCAGTTTCGGCATTAATCAAGTTTTTATAGAAATCTTCAAATTTTATTTTATTTAAACCATAATATAAATCCTCAAACTCTATCGCTAAGCCTGAAAAAATTAATTCCAACTGTGTAAAGAAATATTCTTTTGGCGCAAAATTATTTTTATTGTTTTTATTATTTAATAATAACTGATAAGTTTTTGTTTTTATATTATAAGTTTTCTGAAGTTCTTTTTTTGCAGTTGCTTTAGCACTATCCAGATTTGTTTCAGTGGCGCCTTTACCTAAGGGTTCCCAAATATAAAACTGATCACTGAATATTCCGTTATTATGAATAAAGACTAATTGTTCTTTTTGAATGAAATATAATTCTTGTTTCTTTTCAATTTTCGAGCGATAAAAATTATTATCACTAAAAATAAAGTCTTGATTAGCTTCAAGTTTATCATACTCTAAATCCAGAATTAAATTTACCTTATTTGTTAGATTAGCTCTGCTATCTGTTTGAACTGAATATTCTTTGGCAGCTAATTTTTTTCGATCTTTTGTTGCTAAAAATAAAGCATAATAATTTGGTAAATATTTTATGATACCTATATCGAAAATACATCTGTTTCCTTTTACTTCTATTATCTCTAAAAGATGCGATTCAACAGTTTGCTTATTAGAACGAACAACCGCAATATTAACTTGCTTTTTAGCTTTAATATTCCCAGGATAAGAATCAAAAATATTGACACCATTAACAAAAAATTTCTCATTGAATGCCAAAGCATAAAAATCATTTGTTAATAAATCGGAACCAGAGTTATCAATAATATCTACAGATAAAGCATTTGAACTAATAATTTTCTTTAATTCCTCGATTATCTGTTGCTCAAAAGGATAAGTTAATATTTCTTTGCCAACAAACTGAATAAATTGCTTGTTATAATAAATAACAGTTAAATCTTGCCATGCTAAAATCTTGACTGATTTACTACGATAAGTTATATTATCTTCTGTCATAATAAGTTCTTCATTTGTTGCTTTACCGATATATTTTGGCGCACCGACCATAACTATACTGACAATTGTTGCGATAATTCCAGGAATAATTTCTGCCGCAAATCCAATAATGATAACAATTGTGAGTAAGAATATGTAAGTTGCCGGCTCCTTACTTTCCGCTATCCTAAAAAGCAGTAGCGCTGATAAAACTAAAGTGCCTATGGCGATAAAACCTGTAAGCTGATTATGATCACCTGTTATTGGATTGGAATTAGTAAAAGCCATATATATTAAAAATGCAATTACTAGAGCCGCTAAAAAACAAAAAAAGATAATAACCAAATTTCTTAACGTTTTCTTTAAAGATTGCATTTCTTTTTGATGATGAAAGTACAATTTTTCCATAGCTTCTTTCCTCGTTTCTTAGTTTTTAAAATCAATATAAATATTATATATTTTTATGCAACAAAAATCAATAAAGAAAGCTCTACTGAAAACAAAACAAAGATACTTTTCAAGAAATTTCCGCAATTTTTGAAACAAAAGCAACGCTTTTTCCAAAAAACTTTAAAAAAAGAGCTATAATGAACAATCATCATAGCTACTTTTATTTATTTTTCCCGGGAAACATATTCCTTTGTATTAGTATTAACGATAACTCTTTCGCCTTCTTCAATAAACATCGGAACCTTAATTAAAAAGCCAGTTTCCAGGTAAGCATCTTTTAAGGCATTGGTTTTCGTATCTCCCTTAATTGCCGGATCAGTTTTTGAAACAGTCACTGTAACTTTATCAGGTAAATTAACCCCAAGTGTTTCACCTTTATACTGAATAACCTCTACTTCCTGATTCTCCACTAAAAAAGGCAATTCATTTTCCAGATTTTTCTTTTCAATTGGTACTTGATCGTAAGTATCGTTATCCATAAACCAATAAAAGTGACCATCATTATATTGATAAGTCATGCTTAATCTATCAATCATTGCTTTAGGAATCTTAATTCCATTATTAATTGTCCGCGAAACTGTCGCCCCTGTGCGCAGGTTTTTTAATTTTACACGCACAAAAGCCGTTTTATTTTGAAGGACATGCTGGAACTCAAGTACAACATAAATCTCACCTTCAAATTCAATTGTTACATTAGTACTTAAATCATTAGAGCTAATCATTTTTTGTTCTCCTTGCGTTCTAAATTCTCTAGATAGTCTTCATAAGAAATTAATTTATCATAAACAACTGTGTCTTTTATCACAATAATTCTATTCGCTACTGTATTAATTAGCTCAGTATCATGGGAAGTAAATAAAAGATTACCTTTAAAGCGAATCATCCCCTGATTCAAAGCTTGTATCGCTTCTAAGTCTAAGTGATTTGTCGGATCATCTAAAAGGATAACATTAGCGTAAGATAACATGACTTTTGTTAACATGCATCTAACCTTTTCGCCACCCGATAAGACATTTGCTTTTTTTAAGGACTCCTCCTGAGAAAAAAGCATTCGCCCTAGCCAACCACGAATAAAGGTTTCTGTCTGGTCATCTTTAGACCATTGACGAACCCAGTCAATCAGATTAATATCTTTTTGAAAATATTCTTTATTATCAGAAATCAAGTAATCCTGCGTTACTGTAACTCCCCATTTAAATTCTCCGGAATCAGCTTTTTCAATACCTGCCAAACAATTAAAAAGCATTGTTATACTAAGCGAGTTATCAGATAAAAAACAGATTTTATCATCTTTACTAACTGTAAAACTAATATTCTCAAAAAAGCCTTTTTTAGTCAAATTCTTAACTTCTAAAATCTCTTTACCAACTTCACGCGATGGTTTGAAATCAATGAAAGGATATTTTCTGTTAGAAGGTTTAATATCATTAAGTACAATTTTATCAAGCGCTCTTTTGCGGCTTGTGGCCTGTTTACTTTTTGAAAGATTAGCTGAAAAGCGCGCAATAAATTCTTCTAACTCTTTAATTTTTTGTTCTGATTTTTTATTTTGATCTTTGGCTTGTTTTTGCGCTAATTGGCTAGTTTCATACCAAAATTCATAGTTACCTTGATAAATGTCTATCTTACCAAAATCAACATCACAAATATGAGTACAAACCCGATTCAAGAAATGACGGTCATGCGAAACTACTAAAACCGTATTATCAAAATTCATTAAAAAATTTTCTAACCAACGGGCACTCATCGCATCAAGATTATTTGTTGGCTCATCTAATAATAAAATATCCGGATTACCGAAAAGACTTTGCGCTAAAAGTACTTTAACTTTGATTTTCGGATCAAGATCAGCCATCAAAACATCATGATACTGTTCTTTAACACCTAAACCGTGGAGTAGAGTAGCTGCATCACTTTCGGCTTCCCAGCCATTCATTTCCGCAAAGTCGCCTTCAAGTTCCGCTGCCTTTAAGCCATCAGCCTCGTTAAAGTCTGGCTTAGCATAGATTGCTTCTCTCTCTTCCATAATTCTAACTAAATCCGCATGCCCTAAAAGTACTGTTTTAATCGCACTATAATCGTCATAGGCATTTTGATTTTGTTTCAAAACCGACATTCTTGTATTCTTTTCCAGAATAACCGATCCGGCTGTTGACTGTATTTCTCCGGAAAGTATCTTCAGAAAAGTTGATTTACCGGCCCCATTGGCACCAATGATTCCATAACAGTTCCCTTTAGTAAAATTGATATTTACATCATCAAAAAGTTTACGGCCACCAAACTGTAGTCCTAAATTAATTGTTTTTAACATTATTATCTCCTTCTATAAAAATTACATCGCAAACACAAAGCATGATCTTTTTTATGATTTTTAATCTTATCCTGAAACTCAATAAATTTATTTGATGCTAAAATATCTATTAATGATTCCCGGAAAATATTCCCAAAGTTGATTATTCCTTTAGAATCCAAACAACAAGGCACAACCGTTCCGTCAACTAAGATACCAATTTGAGTAATCGTCCCCTGACAAGTTTTGGAATTACTGATTATTTCATTTTTAAGATCCGGCCAAATAAATGGCTGTTCCTTAGAAATAAACAAATTATCGGTAAGCTTTTTTTGAGAAAAGATTTCGTTTGATTTAATATTAAATTCAGTTTCCAGAAAAATATCAAGTTTACGGTTTTGTTCTTCTGTCCAAAGTCTGAGATTAATAATTTTATTTTTATTAAAATCAATAAATTCCTTTAAAGCTTTCAGATAATCTTCGATATCTAACTGATAATTAATACTCTGTAAGGAAATATTTATCTGTCTGATTGCTTGATGACTTAATAGTAATTCCTTTTTGACATTCAGATATGAACCATTAGTAGTAATAATAATCTGAAGCTTATTTTTAGCGCACTCATCAAGGATTTTGGCGAACTCAGGATGAGCTGTTGGTTCACCTTTAATGTGTAAATACAGATAGTCAGTTAATTGTTTTAATTCTGGCAGAATCCCCTTAATATCATTCAAGCTCATTAACATTGTGCCTTTTTTATCAAAACAAAATTGACACTGTAAATTACAAATATCTGTTATCTCCAGATAAATTCTTTTAAACATTTTGGCAATAATTACACCCTCTTGACCTTAAAAATTATATCATATATAAAAAATCTTGTCAACGAAAATAGAAAATCGGCCATAGCCGATTATTTTTATTTATTTTTTGTTTTTTCCAAAATAAAAGCAACTTCAGCAAATGATTTTTCCTGTTTTTGATGATATAAACTAAGAAAGTCATTAAAAGAAAATTTCGCACGAATTTCCTTTAAGGAAAGCTTATATTTTTGGCGGTAACAATCCATAAGTTGACCCGCCCAATACTCTTCTGTATTATTTAAGAAAAATCTTAAACTCATTGGTGGCGTTGGTCTGCCACTTAATTGATAAATCTCACAAAATAATGTTTGACCAGTATAATTAGTTAATTCGCCTTTTTCAAACTTTTTTGCTAATCCACAAGCCAGAAATAAATCAAAAGTTTCATCCGCATCTTTTAAGCAATAACAGACAGCGAATTCAAAAAGATCTCCTAATAAATTAAATTCTCTCATTAGCGCAAACAATAATGGGAAATTACGAAGATAACAAACAAATTGATTACTAAATAAGAACTAATAATTAAAAGATAAAACAGCCAATTTTTCTGATTATCATCTTTAAACGATAATCGTCTATATAACCAAAAAACATGCCAACAGGTAGAAAAAAGAATCACAAATAATAGAAACTGCAGATGAATAGAAAAAAGCATCAATCCTCTTGCTTCATCACTATAGATTCCCACAACTAAAAGGATTAGCATATTAATAAATGAAAAGAATACTGCCTGATTAACTACTGACTTATAATTACCTTCGGTAATCTTTATCCGGAAAAATATTCTTAATAAAAGAGCTGCGACAAACGAACCGATAATCATAGTTCCAGTTAGGATATTAATAATGATATTACTTTCCTCAGGCTCAATTATTTCTCCAAGTGAAGCTATAATCAGCCCTAAAAGAAAAATAAAGGCTAACAGAAAAAATATTTCTAAACGCAATGCTTTCTTCTCAGTTTTCAAGTATATTATTCTCCTTCCACTATTTCCTTTTTCCCAAATTCTTTACCAGTGAAAAGATAAAAAAATGGTGTTTCCGTAATCGTTACGATTACTTTAACTAAAAAACTAGCTACAATTATGTCTAGTAAAACAATGTTAAAACCAACAATATTACTAAGTCCAAAACCAATAACCGAAAAGATTACTGTATCGATAAACTGACTTAAAATCGTACTTACATTATTACGAAGCCATTTGTGCTTAGTATTTGTTTTGGCTCTGATGTAAAAGAAAATATGAACATCTGTCCATTTAGAAACCAAATAAGCAGTAAGACTACCTGTAACGATTAACCAATTCATTCCTAATAACTCACGATATGCATCTTGACGATGAGCAAAAGCTTCTGAAGCTGGTATGACAAAACCAATTAAAATCAGAATGCTCGCAAATACTTGCGCAAAAAAACCATATAGAATCAATCTTTGTGCTGTTTTCTTATCCCAGATTTCACCGACAATATCCGCCACTAAAAAAGTCATCGCATACATGAAAATTGCGACTGAAACCGTTGCCCTGTATTCCGTAAAAATTCTAAATGGTAAATCCATTAATTTAGGCGCTGTTACATTAGCGATTATTAAAGAAACAATAAAAACTATCGATAACAACATTAAATTGCGTTCAGTTTTTTTAATCATTATCGCACTCTCCTTTCTCTTTGTTCAGAAAGGCTTTGAAAAAGACGTTCTTTAGCTCTAGTTTCATATTCAGTGCCTGGACGCCCGTAATTCGCAAACGGATAAATTGCGATACCACCTCTAGGTGTAAACATGCCAATAACCTCAAGATATTTAGGATCCATCAGACTAACAAGATCTTTCATAATAATATTCATGCAGTCTTCATGGAAGTCGCCTTGATTTCGGAAACTAAATAAATATAGTTTCAGGCTTTTACTTTCCACCATCACTTTATCGGGAATATAATTAATATAGACTGTCGCAAAATCCGGCTGACCGGTAATTGGACAAATCGAGGTAAACTCGTAACATTCGAAAGTAACCATATAATCATTTCCCGGATGTTTATTCGGAAAGCTTTCGAGAATCTCTTTTTGATAGGTAAACTTATATTCGCTTTTTTTACCTAATTGACTAAGACCTGCCAATTCTTCTTTTTTTCGCATCTTAAAAAATCTCCTTTTTATTTATTTACAGAGAGGGTACAAAGGCAAAAACTCTCTATGAAAATATTATATCATAAATAAATCCGGCTTATGTAAAAAAAAAGAAAAATTTAGCCAAAGATGATAAATAATGCTAGCAAATCAAACAATATAAGCGAATTGAAATCAAGAAAGGAAAACAATGAAACATATTATAAAATTATTTGGGATAATAGCTTTAGTCGCAACGATAGCTAATATCACCGGCTGCCGTAGTGCAAGTGCCGAAATGCAAAAGATCAAAGCCCTTTATGAAGAACATGGTTATGTTGTGACTAAAGGTGAATTTAATGACTATATCCATTTAGGTGTAAAAGGAGCTGCGGTTATTGGCGAAGCTAACTCACTATCTTCCGCAACCGTTTATGAATTTTCTGATGAAACAAAAGCCAAAGATATGCGCAAAACTTTAGATAAACTCGGCACTGTTGAAATCAATGGCCGTTATGCGATTGTGACAATGAGCGGCAATCATAAAGAAATGTCTGATATCTTCCATCGGGCTTTAAAGTAAGAAAAAATCCCCAAAAAGGGATTTTTTTATTTAGGTAACAACTAGCAAATTTCTATTTCTAAGTTGAATCTGAAAGCCATCTAATTCTTGCCTAAAACCAAAAACACGATTAGCATTAACAAGCGTTTCAAAGACAATGCCTTTCTGAATGTTAGCTAAAACATAAACAAGTGTATACGAACTGTTTTCCGTTAAATTCAAACCAACTAAACTAGCTGTTCCTCTTGTGTCCATTGTATTCCAACCCCCACCAGAGCTAAGCAAGGTTTCTTGATATAAGTGATTTAATAATAGATGATTACCAGTTTCATTATTTCTTAAAGCTAATCCAAGAAAATAATTATTATTGTGAAAGTTTAGATTGATAATATCTGCGTCCATATCAAAACGTATATATCCATCTCTTATATCAACTGTTCCTCTAAGATGACTCATTGGTATAGTTGTAAAATCGTGAGGGCCAGTTAAATTTATTTCCGGAACGGTAATACTAAATCTACTGCTAAGGCCGCTATCGCTATACATTGATGCCCAGTTTTCTATTAATGGAACTTCACTTATGGCTTTTTCATTCAATATTAAGATAAAAGCATCAATATTTGTTTTGGTATTTAAATCCATTGGATTATCGAGCATCTGATTTAAAAAAGTGTCCGTTTTAGATTGTTCTAAATCAATAGTTTCCGCAAGACTGGCTGTTGCGCTAAATAAGGCATTAAAAAATTGTTGCTCATCGCCATCTATTTCTTGTTCAGACCTTATTCTTTGTGGTAATGTTTCTAAAGTAATATTGCTTGCGCCAGCTAGCCAGCTAATGCTTCTGAAAGCACCACTTGAATTAATAAATGATTCCGCAATATCTATATTGCCTTCATTTCTTTGAATCCATAAAAGACCTGCAGGTTCTGCATTTTCCGGTAAGCCGGAAGCTAAGTTATTTAAATAATCATGAGTTTGGGCAAAGAAACCTGAACTAGTTAAAGTTTTATGATAAAACATGATCGCTGTTGTTTCTGGAATTCTCGATAAATTAGCAATCGGTCTGATTTGTCTGATTTGTAGTAATGATGTATCGTCTGGATTTTCATAGTTAAGATACAAAAAACTTACCTCATCACCAAGCGGATTTAAACCTCTTAGATCTGCTCCGCCATTATCACTGCCTCTTGGATTACCATTAATCATTTCATCATGTCTTAGCCGATAAGCAAAACTAACGTTAAACCTTGTTAAAGAAGTATCTCTGACATTGCGGATATATTGAAGATTTAATGGATAATAATTACCATGAGCAATGCCAACATCAAAAACAGTGACCTCTACGACTTCCCGGCCTTGTTCATCATAATAGTATTTTGTCTGCATAACCTGAAATTGGTGCACACCATTTTGATGGTCACGACTAGAGCTTTGGGTTTCAAAATTAAAATAATTGAAACCTGTCCGCCAGCTTATTCTAGTTATTGTTAAAACGCTAGCGTCTTCATTCGCTTCTAAAAAGAAACTGAATCCTTCAATATTAGGAATAGCCGCAAAGCCTTGTTGGCTTCGCATACTGCCGATTCTAAACCACTGATTAAAGGCCGGAACATTTTCTAATACAAAACCAATCTCTTCTCTAATCGCAAAGATATCATAATCACTACCTGCTCCATGTGGTGTATCAATGATGCCAAGCCGTTCTTGTAGCTGCACAAAACCATTAATATCAATAAGCTGAGCAGTTCTTGTTCTTGAAAAACCTTCAACTCCCGCAAGCCTTTCAATTTCTGGTAAATACTGGGCATTTTGACTTCTGTCAAAAGCAGCTTTTCCAAGCTCTCTGTCAAACCTTAGCCCGAAAAAGTGCTGAATGATTAATGCTATTCCAATAATAATAATTGCGATTACTAAAAAGACAATAATTATTTTTCGAAGTGGTGTTGCTTTTGAATTTTTAGTTACTTCTAAACTTTGTTCATTCATAATTTTCTCCCTTTGATTTATGATATGCAGAACTATTTTTAAGTCTTGAACAAAAGCGAAATAAATCAACGATTTTCAGATACTTAATCAATCGTTAATCTATATATATTTATACTTGTTGCTCAAAAAGCACTTTTTAGGTTTTATGTTTAATTTTGCGCTTAACCACATTGCAAAATAAACTCTATTTTTTTGTTCTTTTTGTTGTAAAAGAAATAAACCAAGCCCATATCGCCCCACATAAGATTAGTCGTCTCTTCTTCTGAGTTTAGCTGCAGCAAAAATTCGCAACCTTCAGGTGTGTCGTCTCCTTGCACCCACGCAGGATATCCGCCAATTTGACTGATATATATTTCTTCATCTTCTTCGTATTCTCTTTCTGTCAACTTAGCTTTGATTTTTTCATAATTAGCCCAAGGTTCGTCTTCATTAAGAATGCAGGATAAATTACTGGCATTCTTGCTATAATGAGAAATACCTTCCCAGTCAGGCAGTGATTTTATTTTCTTAAAAGAAAGTTCGCAATACTCAACATTATCCCATTCCTCAAAATGTTCATTTTCTGGCTTAGGCACGATAGCCACATTTGCTTTATCTAGATTTTCATAGACTTTTACAAGCCATCCTTTGTCGGCAGTCTCAAAAGCCATATACTCGCCGTCAACTGCATAATAGAATTGTAATAGTTTAATGTTATCAGGAAGCCCTGAATTGCCGTCATTAAAAATTTGACAGATAAATTGCAAATATGTACCATCTTTTGTCTTTGGCCAGCTCTCACCTCTTTCAAAATAAGGTGTGCCGCCAATCTGTGATTTCAGGTTACTGCCTTCTAAGTTATTTGCTTTTTTAGGAATAACCTTTAAGGCATCTCGGACTAAAGGCTTAACTAAATTTTCTAAGTCTTCAATAGTTGTTAAACCTAAAGTTGTTAATTCTGCTCGCTCTTTTACAAACTTGCTTTCTTTTGGCTTTTTTTTGAAAAAATGAAAAATGCCCATAATAATCTCCTTTTTCTAGGTTCTTTATTAGCTTTCCAAAATCAAGCTCCAAGTCCGCCACCAGTTAAAGTCATTGCTTTAAAACTACTACAATCTTTCCGACTTTGACATAGGAGACAGATAACATTCCAGCGCTCTTATTCGCTGTTATAAGAGCTACTTTAGTTACACTGCCAGTCACTATTGTTAGAGCTATTAAACTTGTCAGAACTAATGTTAATTCTTGTGGCATTACGATTCACAAGCCTGAAAGAAAGCATTATTCATAAGTATCCGCCATCTGGCCTGAAACCAAGTCAGTTCTCCCGAATCATAATATAGCGGTATACTTGTATTAATATTACCACTATTATACACCAAACTAACCGGATTCGCAATATTTTATTTACTTACAAGAACTTACTAAAAGAAAAAACAAAACCCTAAATTACTCAAATCATCTAAGGTTTTGTGTTAAAATAAATATTTATATCTTTCCGTACTTCTTTTTCTTCTCAAGTTTAGATTTATAGTTTTGTCCAAATATTGTTATTATGAAAATAAATATAATTAATCCTAATGTTAATAGTCCACTAACAAAAGTATTTACTCTATTTTGATTAAAAGCGTACGCGATATTAAAACAAAGTGCAGAAAAAATCCAAATGTGCGCAACAATATTTAACCAAAATATATGTTTTGTAATTTTTCCTGACATTATTCCATAAAAACTAAATAGCAATTTGATTTTTCCGAGTTGATAGTGGTTTTTATCTTTGTAATTTTTTTTATATATTTTATCAAAAGCACGTAATGCGCCATAAGTGCTAAAAGAGAATACTCCCCATAACAAAAATATCCTTATTGCAGTATTTGGCTCAGACATAAATATTAAATTATACGATATAATATTAATCACCCCATAACTCTCTAATTTTATCCGAAATAGTTATTGCCGTTTCTTTTCCAACTGGTAATCCAACTAGGCTCAACATGTTCAGCACACCTTCATCAGGAATTCTAGTACTTATACCGCCGAAAATAGCCGAGATTCCCACTGTACGCCAGTCAACACTTCCATAAAAAGCCGCTTGCTTTCCTATTGATGTTCCTGCATAAATCCCGGCTTTACTCGCAGTTTTTGCCGCAAGACCA
>WRBM01000007.1 GCA_009784525.1 Erysipelotrichales bacterium
AGAACTAATGCCCGTACCAGAAAAGGTCCGGCAAAAGCCATCGCTAATAAGAAGAAATAGGAGGATAGTCTATGCCAGCAAAAAAAGTTGTGCGCAAGCGCAAAGTAAAAAAGAATATACCGGTTGGTATTGCACATATTCACTCAACATTCAACAATACAATCGTTACAATTACTGACCTTGATGGTAATGCCATCGTTTGGTGCAGTGCCGGAGCTTTAGGCTTCAAAGGCAGCAAAAAATCTACGCCATTTGCGGCACAGATGACAAGTGAAGCAGCAGCGAGAAACGCTATTGAACATGGAGTCAGCAAAGTTGAAGTAATCGTTAAAGGGCCTGGACAAGGTAGAGAAGCTGCGATACGTAGTATTCAAGCTACTGGTCTGGAAATCCAAACAATTAAAGATGCGACACCAGTGCCACATAATGGATGTCGTCCGCCAAAAAGGCCTCGTGGCTAATTTGAAAAAAAATTATATAGGAGGTAGCATTTTTTGAAAGATTTAAAATTTGAAAAACCGCAATCAAGTATCCAGGAGGTTCTGGAAAACGGCAATAAATGCAAAATCATCATTTCTCCTTTAGAAAGAGGATGGGGATTAACCTTAGGAAATTCTTTACGGCGGATACTGTTATCTTCATTACCGGGGTGTGCAATCGTTAAAATTAAACTTGAAGGTGCACATCATGAGTTTTCAGCTTTAGAAGGAGTCGTTGAGGATCTGATGACCATCATCCTTAACTTAAAAAAGATTGTTTTACAGACAGATTCTTTAGATCCTAATTTTGAAACAGAAATGGAAATTGACGCTAAAGAAGGTATTGTTACTGCGGCTGATATTATCCACAGCAACAACGTTGAAGTTATTAATCTTGATCAGCACATTGCGACAGTAGCGGCTAAAGGACGTTTTAGAATGACACTTACAGCTCGTCGCGGCGTTGGTTATATTGGTTCAGTAAAAAACAAAAAATTTGCGACTCAGTTAGGTGAAATCGCCATTGATTCAATTTTCACGCCGATTCTAAATGTTAATTTTGCGGTAGAAAAAGTTATGGTTGATGATAACGCCGACTTAGACAAGCTTATTCTTAATGTTGAAACAAATGGATCAATTCAAGCAAAAGATGCAGTTGCGATCGCATCTAAAATGTTAACTGAACATTTAGATATTTTTGTTGAGCTTTCTGATGAAGTTGAAGAAGAATATATGAAACCGCAAAGAGAAGACAATGCGACTAAAAAACTGGAAATGATTATTGAAGAACTTGATCTTACAGTAAGAAGTTATAACTGTCTGAAAAGAGCAGGAATTAATACTGTCGCTGAATTAGCGGCTAAAAGTGAAGAGGATATGAACAAGGTTCGTAATCTTGGGCGTAAATCCTTGAAAGAAATCAAGGAAAAATTAGCTAGCCTCGGACTTAGCTTTAATAAAGACTAATACTTAAAGGAGGAAAAATCTATGCCTTACAGTAGATTACGCCGCGATAGCGCACAAAGAAAGGCTTTACTAAGAGATTTAGTAACTGATTTAATCATTAACGAAAAAATCGAAACTACTGAATCAAAAGCTAAAGAACTTAAAAAAGTAGCTGACAAAATGGTTACTTTAGGTAAAAGAGGCGATCTGGCTTCAATCAGACGCGCAGCTTCATTTGTTCGCAATGAAAAAGCCGGTGAAAAAACAGCTGTACAAAAATTATTTAAGGATATCGCACCACGTTATACGGAAAGAAACGGTGGATATACTAGAATCTATAAAACCGGATTACGTAAAGGTGATTCAGCGCCAATGGCAATCATTGAGTTTGTCTAAAAAGTAAAGAGCTTTCGGGCTCTTTTTCTTTTGCATTATGTAAAATGTTTCTAAAATTCTAAGAAATGTGATAAAATATAAGTAGTAGATTTGGAGGATTAAAATGATTGATGGATTAAATAAATTAATTGAAGAAGCTGTTAAAGAAGGAATCTTTCCAGGAGCCAACTATTCCTTAATTGTTAAAGGCAAGAAATATTTTGGTAGCTTTGGTGCTAAAGCTTTATTACCTATTAAGGAAGAAAATAGCTTAGATACTTTATATGACATGGCATCTGTATCTAAAGTATTATCAACTACTACGTGCGCAATGTTACTTTTAGAGCGCGGGCTTTTACGCTTAGATGATTTGGTAATAACATATTTGCCGGAATTCAAACAACCAGAAATCACTATCTGGGATTTAATGACCCATAGTTCAGGGCTTCCGCCAATTGTGCCAGGCTTTCAAGATAAAGATAAAAAGGCCATAATCGAAACAATTTATAACATTGAAACTAAATACCCAAAAAACACACAAATCATCTATTCTTGTGTTGGTTATATTGTATTAGGATTCGTGATTGAAAAAATTACTGGTCAAACTTTAGATGTTTTCGCGAAAGAAAATATTTTTAAACCTTTAGATATGCAAGATACTTTTTATAATCCAAAAGATGTCAAAAGGTGTGCGACTACCGAACAGCGTGGCGACAAGTTTGATCGCGGGTATGTTCATGATGAGGTTTGTAATATTTTAGATGGCAGAGCTGGAAATTCCGGTGTTTTCTCAACAGTAAAAGATATGGCTAACTTTATGGAAATGATTCTTAACAACGGAAAATTTAAAAATCAAACTTATTTCAGTAAACCAGTAATTGATTTACTATTCACTTCGCAAATAGAAGAGCCTAATCACTTAAGTAAAAGAACTTCTAAACGTGGTTTGGGGTGGATTTTACAGGGAAGGTATTCACCTAGTGGTGATCTTGCAAGTGCGAATACGATTATGCATACTGGCTTTACTGGTACACATCTTTTTATCGATAAAGACAATCAAATAGCTTTTTGCCTTTTAAGTAATAGAGTGCATCCAAGCAGAGATAATAATAAAATTATTGCCTGGCGGGCAAAGGTTGGGAATTATATAATTGGTCAAATGGCATAATCATTAATTTAAGGAGTATGGCATGAGAAAAAAAGATATATTAGGTAAACTTGCTAAAAATCCTGAAATGATTTTTACGCATTCTATAAAGAAATTAAATAACGATGAATATTCCGCTTTTATTCACTTTTTGACAAATTCTAAAGCTATGTTTGTTGAATCGATGGGAAAACAAGTTCAATGGGCAGGCGCTGAATATAAAATTTTGACTTACTTGTCGATAAAAGAGAAGTGGAGTTTATCGACATATTATGCGCCTGATAATGAAATACTATTTTGGTATTTCGATATAAGCAAAAAGAATTTCGTTGATGAACAAGGAATGCCTTGTATTGATGATATTTATTTAGACTTAGCAGTGCTTCCTAATGGGCAAATCATTACTCTGGACGCTGATGAATTAAAAGAGGCCTTAGATAATGGCACTGTTTCAAAAAAAGACTTCAATAATGCTTATATTACGCATGATCTTATTATCAATAGTAAATTGGTAGAAGTGAAATTTCTAAAAGAATTAAGTTCCAAAATGCGTCTTAACTATGAATAATTTCCAATATAAAAGAATAGGTGAGCCATCTTAAATAAGGGCTTACCTATTCTATTTTCTAGATATTTTATTTATTTAGATATTCCATAAGCTTTTTAATAGCTACTGCGCCTTCAACTTGTCCTTCATCATATAGCTCAAGTAGTTTATCTATGTTTCTTGTTGTCCGATCAACGCTTAATGGTTTTAAAGGTCTTATTATTAAGGCCTTATTTTCGCGTTCAAGATTTTCACATAAAGCTAATTGTCTATTGTATATATCGTGTCTTTTTATAATAGCCTCAACTAAAGCCGGATATTTTCTATACATTAGTTTGATCAATCTTTTTTGCTTGAAAGCAGTTTTAATATAACCCTGATTTTGAGTTAAGACAATTACATGAAAAGTATTGCCGTCAGCAATTGATTTTTCAATCGGAATCGGATCACTAATGCCTCCATCAAGTAACTTCAAGCCATTATACTCCACAATTCTTGCGACAATGGGAACAGAACAAGACGCTCTTGTGGCTTGAAAATTATCACCAAGTTCATCTTTTTCAAACCAGACTGTTGAACCTGTCTGACAATTAATCGCGCCAGTCAGTAGTTTTATATCAGTTTCTTCAAAAACTTCCTGATCCCAAAAAAGATGTTTTTTAGGAACTGTTTTAAAAATAAAATCATAACCAAATAAGGAACGATGCTTTATTAAGTTTCTTTTACTGACGTAGCGATGATTGCCAACATAATGCTCAACAATCGTCCGGTTTCTGCCCTTTTGACCAGAAACATACGAAAGAGCGTTGGCAGTACCTGCAGAAACACCTATAATATAAGGAAACATGATGCCTTCTTCCATAAAGGCATCAAGAACTCCAGAACTATAAAAGCCACGAGTTCCACCACCTTCTAAAATTAAGGCAGTACCTTTTGGTAACATTTTAGTGTGTTTTGTGCCTTTAACTATTGGCTGTGAGAATTTCATCAATGTTTCCTCCTTTGAAATTTTCAGATTAAAATAATTATACCGCAGCTGACTTGAAAAAGCAAGCATTGTAATTTAAATCTATAAATATAATTTCTGACAGTAAATTAAAGAATGAAGAAGTATTAATGGTTATTCAATTAAGTTAAAGTTGATTTTTTGAAAAAATAGTTTATTTCAATAAGAACACATTTATTCCTTAGGAAAAAGTGTAATTTATCTTTACAAGCATGACAAAGCAAAAAGTCTAGACGTTTTTCCAAAAAAATACTGAGTCTTTTTGAAAGCTCAGTATTTGTATTAATTATTCTTTTCTTCAAATGATGTCTTTTTTCTTTTTTTAACACACTCTGATAAAAGATATTCAATCTGACCATTAATTGATCGAAAATCAGCCTCAGCCCAGGCTACTAAATCCGACCAAAGTGTTTCTGAAAGTCTAAGAAGAAGTTGCTTTTTGTTATTGTTGTTTTCTGGAATCGGAAGTTTCTTATCCAGTGCCATAATTAATAAAGTGTACCGCTATTAACTACAGGCTGAGCATCTTTATTTCCGCAAAGTACAACTAATAGATTACTGACCATTTGCGCTTTACGTTCTTCATCTAGTTGAACAAAACCGCCTTCTTTTAGCTTAGATATAGCCATTTCCACCATTCCAACAGCACCTTCAACAATCATTTGCTTAGCATCAATTATCGCTGAAGCTTGTTGTCTCTGAAGCATTACTGCAGCTATTTCCTGAGCATAAGATAGGTGAGTAATTTTAGCTTCAAGGATTTCTAAGCCAGCAACTTCAACTTTAGCTTGAATCTCTTCTTTTAAGCGGTCCGCAACTTCTTGACTTGAGCCTCTTAATGATTTTTCGTTATCATCACTGCTAGAAGTATCGTATGGGTATAATCTCACAACATTTCTTAAAGCTGAGTCGCACTGAGTAGAAAGATACTCTTTAAAGTTATCGACATTAAAGACAGCTTTTGCAGTATCAACGATTTGCCAAATAACAACGATTCCGATTATAATTGGATTTCCTAACTGATCATTGATTTTTTGTCTGTCATTACTTAAAGTCATGGCTTTAAGTGAAAGCCTTTTGTTCGTTAACATTGAAGAAGCAACACTTGCAATAGATGGTGCTTGATTCGCATCAGGATTAAGAATCGAAGGAGTTTCTTGAAGTACAGTATTAACAGGTCTTGCGAAAGGGTTTACGAAAAAGAAACCATTGCCTTGTAAAGTTCCATGATAATTACCGAAAAGTGTTAAAACTAATGCTTCATTGGGTTTTAAGATTCTAAGGCCTGCTGATAGAAAGCAACTAATAATAAACGAAAGTAAGCATGCGCCAAATAGAACTCCAGCAAGTACAAATGACTCTTCAACTATAAACCAAATGCCGAAACCGATTGCGGCAAGTGAGGCTATAAATAAAATAATTGTGATAATAAGCATTATCATTCCGCTCATTGGCTTTAAAATTTTTTCTTTAGTAATATAATTTGTCATTTTTATTTTCTCCGTTTCTGATATTGTTTTGATATCATTAATATATTACCACAATATCAAAAATGTGTCAATAAGAAAATGTTAAAATTGTTTTTATTAACAAAAAATGATATAATATTCATAATAAGGAAAATGATATATGGAAACACTTGTATTAATTGATGGGCATAATTTGCTTTTCAAAATGTTCTTTGGTATGCCTTCGACGATTAAGAATCAAAATGGGAAATGCATTCATGCTGTATTAGGTTTTACTTCGGCAGTTCTAAAAATAATTCGGGCTTTAGAAGCAAATTATATTTTAATTGTTTTTGATTCAGAAGAAAGCTCAGATCGCAATTTAATTAATCCGGCATATAAACAAAACAGAGTTGATTATAGTTTGGTCTGTGAAGATGAAAACCCTTTTTCTCAGTATCCAGAAATAATTTCGGTTTTAAAATATTTAAAACTACCTTTTTTTGAAGCAAGAGGTGTAGAGGCTGATGATGTTATCTGTGATTATACAGGAATAAAAAATCTAAAAAAGATAATTGTTTCTAATGATTCTGATTTTTTACAGTTAGTAAATGCAGATACAGTTCTATATAAGTATAACGGCGATGCTTCCATGTTTTTTAATGAAGAAAAAGTAAAAGAAAAATATTTGATTTCGCCTTGCTTTTTTGCGGATTTTAAAGCTTTGTGTGGCGATGCTTCAGATAATGTCAAAGGTGTTCCGAAAGTTGGCAAAGTGACGGCCGCAAAATTAATTAATGAATTTGGTGGAGTAATGGATATTATCAAAAATGCTGATAATATAAAAAGTCAAACACTTAAAGAAGCTATCAAGGAACATCAGGAACTAATCTTGAATAATTTAAAGGTAGTTCGATTAGAAGCAAAAGATGCAAGACCTTTTTTGGTTGAAGAATTAGCATTTAATCCAATCATTAAAGGATTAAGAGCGACAGATATCTTAAAGACTTTAAAAATATTTTAGGAAGTGACATTTTGAAGAATAAGTTTGTTAGAAAATATGTTAACATCGTTTTTGGTGTTTTCTTAGTAGCGTTGGGTTTTACAATTTTTCTAGTTCCGCATAATTTGGTGATTGGCGGTGTCAGTGGCCTAGGAATTATACTTGGTAATTTTTGGGACTTTAATTTAGCTTTGATTCTATTAGCGGTAAATATACTACTTTTATTTATAGCACTGATCTTTATGGGAAAGAAGTTTTTTCTAAATACCATTTTAGGTGCACTTTTGTTTCCTTGTTTTACTTTTTTGATTAACTTATCGGAAATAGTTTATCATCTGCAGGTCGAAGATTTACTATTAAGCATTATTTCAAGTTCTGTTATAATGGGTATTGGTTTAGGGTTAGCTTTAAAAGAAGGGGCAAACACTGGTGGAACAGACGTTTTACAAGCAGTTATTTTTAAATATTTTCACATTCCTTTTTCCAAAAGCCTTTATTTGATTGATGGAATAGTAATTGTTCTTGGTGTAATAGTTTTCAATGATTTTCAAATTGGTCTTTATGCGATTATCTTTTTGATTATTTGTGGCAAAGTAATTGATGCGGTTGTTTTCGGTGGCTTTAATAAAAGAGCAACTTATATTATCAGCGAAGCTAAAGATGAAATAAAAACGCAAATCTTTCGAGTGCTTAGTCGTGGTGTAAGTGAAATGCCTATTAAGGGTGGCTACCAACAAGAAAGTCGGACGATGCTTTTATGTGTTTTATCAACGCGCGAGTATTTTGTTTTAAGGAGCATTGTCGAAAAAATTGATCCAAAAGCTTTTTTATTTGTGACAAAAGCAACAGAAGTTCGTGGTCTAGGATTTAGTTTTGACGAGCAGATCCTGCCGATCATTGAAAACAACAAGCCGTAATTTGGCTCTGATAAAAGCTAAAACAAAATTTATTAGTAAGGAGAATAGAAATGTCTGGCAACATAAAAATTAAACAATATGACGACAACAGAGATGATAAAGCAGTGTTTGCCCTAATGCGTTTAGAAGCAGACTGGGGAGGTTATTGCGACTCTGTTAATGTTGAAAACTATAAGATTGCTTTAAAAGAAAGTCTAACATATGTTCTTTATAATGACAATATTCTTTGTGGATTTATTAGAGTTCGTGATGATTTTGGTTTTGCGGTTTATATTCATGATTTGCTTGTCGGAAAAATGTATCGCGGTAATAGTTATGGTAAAATGCTAATTGAGCATGTTGCGGACAACTTCTTAAATAGTACTGTTTATGTTATGTCTGATGTTGATGATTATTATCATAAACAAGGTTATAAAACGATCGAAGGGCGCATAATTATCGTAAGAGAGAAATCATCATGCTAAAAGAATACAGTTTAAAGACGGATAAAGAAGGACTCTATGATATTACCTCTAAAGTTTTTGAGGCAGTAAAAGAAAGTGATATTAAACAAGGCATTGTTGTTTGTTATAATGTTCATACGACTGCTGGGATAACTGTTAACGAAAACTGTGACGATGATGTTAAAGGAGATATCCTTTTAGGACTTTCTAAAGCTTTTCCAGATAGATTAGAATTTAAACATGGCGAAGGCAATTCTTGTGCTCATCTGAAAGCTAGTTGTGTTGGGGCGAGTCAGACATTTATAATTGCAAATGGAAAAATACTGCTTGGAACCTGGCAGGGAATTTATTTTTGTGAGTTTGATGGTCCAAGACAAAGACGTTTTTATGTTAAAGTTATAGCTGATAAAAATTAACCATGTCCGCAGGTAAAAGCCTGTGGACTTTTTAAGCTCTTTAGACGAAGTTAATGTCGTCATCCTGAGCCTTTAAGCGGAAATATCGAAATTTGTCGAAAAAGCTCAATATCTTATTGACAAATCGGAGAAACGTATGTTATAATGATAGCGTTTCCATTGATTTATGCATATATTATATTTTGGAGGAATAATTTTGCATAAACAATGCTCGAATCAAATAAGAAAGGAAGAGAAGATGAAAAAGTGTAAAATCGGAATGCTGATCGTTTCAGTTATTCTAAGTGTGGCCGTGCTGATTGGTTGTCAAGGCGGCACAACAACAAAGGAGCCAATACCAAATGAATATACAATAACCTATGTTTTAAATGGTGGAACAAATCATGAAAATAATCCGACAACATTTACAGAAAGTAATTTGCCACTTACAATTCAGGCGGCATCGAGAGACGGCTATGAATTTAAAGGTTGGTTTACAAATGCTAATTTCACTGGGGGTATTGTTACACAGATAACACAAGTTGGTAATGTAAGGCTGTATGCCCAGTGGCAACCGTTAGTAAAAACTTATACGATTAGCTATAGTTTAAATGGTGGGACAAACCATGCGGCTAACCCAACAACTTTTACAGAAAGCGCATTGCCATTAACTCTTAATCCCGCAACAAAAGCAGGTCATAACTTTTTAGGGTGGTTTACAAATGCTAACTTTACTGGAGCAGCGATTACTCAAATTACAGAAACTGGTAATATTACCTTATATGCTCAATTTGAAGCAATCGAGTACACAATTTCTTATGAGTTAAATGGTGGAATAAATCATGAAAATAATCCTAGCTCATTTGTTATAACTGCTTTACCAGTTCAATTATATCCTGCTTCAAAGACTGGATACACTTTTATGGGCTGGTTTCTTAATCCAGAATTAGAAGGAACTCCTATAACTGAATTAAGAGATATTGCCAGAGACGTCAAATTATATGCTAGCTTTGAAATGCCGATAGCGATAACTTATCACCTTGATGGTGGAACTAATCATGCGGATAATCCAGAGGTTTTATACCAATCGCAATTACCGTTTACGCTTTTAAATCCTACTAGAAATGGCTATGAATTCCTTGGTTGGTTTAGAACAGCTGACTTCCAAGATGAAGCAGTAACAGTATTAAGAGCAGATGATAAAGGTTTTGAGCTATTTGCTCAATGGGCAGAGATTGTTGATTATACTATAACTTATCACCTTGATGGTGGAATAAATCATGCTAAGAATCCAGAGATTTATAATAGGACAATGTTACCTTTAGTTTTAGAAATGCCAACAAAAGAAGGTTATATTTTCCTTGGTTGGTTCAATAATCCAGAATTTACAGGTGAATTAATTCAATCTTTACAAAAAGGACAAACTGGGGATCTTAATCTTTATGCAAAATGGGAAGCAGAACCAACTTTTGATGTGAATTTTGAACTTAATGGCGGAGTTTTCGGTTTTTTAAGTCCAGAGGATTTATTTACAGAGTTCTTAACTGATCTTCATGGATTTTTAACTAATCGTAACTTTCCAGGATTAACACCAGACCTTAAAACCTTTATGCATGGCGAAGGTAATACTTCTGGTTTCTTAGGAACTTTTACAAATGGCACTAATCAAGTATTAGGACCTGTTATGCAAGTATTGTTTGTCACTGGTAACCGTGATTTTAATCCTAGTTTAGGAAATGCAGAAGCTTTCTTCATCTATCATCCTACGTATCGGGAAAGATGGTTGCCATTTTTTGATCAGCTTGATTTATATATGCGAGCGGTAAATGCAACACAGTCTTTGTGGACTGACTCGTTTGCAGCACCAATTAGAATTATGGACTGGATTTTAAATATTAGAGCAGCGCATCCAAACACTAATTTCATGCCAGCAGGACCTGAGATTCCAGAAACATTCAGAACAAAACATTTTCCTTTTACGATTCCGGTTCCTAGAAGACTAGGTTATGAATTTGACGGATGGTTTACAAGTTCTGACTTTAGCGGTGAAGCTGTTACGATATTAACAGAAGCTAAAGATATAAGTCTTTATGCAAAGTGGGTGCCTATTCCTGACGTTTACACGATTACTTATGTATTAAACGGTGGAACAAATCATGCTAATAATCCATATATTCTGCACGCAAATGATTTGCCTATTAAGATTTATCCAGCTGAAAAAGTAGGATATCTCTTCATTGGTTGGTTTGATAATCCAGATTTTACAGGAGCAGCAATTGAAGAAATAACAGAAAGAGGCAGCCTCATCCTTTATGCTAATTTCGAATCACAAGCGCTTCATACAATTACTTATGAGCTAAATGGTGGGATAAATCACGCCAATAATCCAAGTACTTTCTTTGGTAGTGATTTACCGATTCAATTACAACCAGCAACTAAAGTTGGTTATACATTCCTTGGTTGGTTTGATAACCCGGATTTTACGGGAGTAGCAATTAAAGAAATAACTCAGGCAGGCGATATTACGTTATATGCTAGTTTTGAAATAGAGAGAGAATATCAAATAACTTATGTTTTAAATGATGGCCAAAACAGTAGTAATAACCCAAATACTTTTGTTGGCAGTAAATTGCCGATTCAATTGTATCCGGCAGAAAAAGCGGGTTATATTTTCTTAGGTTGGTTCACAACCTCTGATTTTAGTGGCGAAGCTATAAATTCCATAACAGCAACAGGAGATATCACGTTATATGCTTCGTTTAAAGTAATTCCTTCTGATCATATTACTTATGTTTTAAATGGTGGAACGTGGAATCATCATACAATGAACCAATTAATGACGGATTTCTTGACAGACCTCCACACTTTTATGAGAGCGAATGGCCATACGGTTATTGCTGATTTACAAATCTTTATTCATGGTGCGGCAGAAGCTAACGAATTTAGAGGCACATGGCAGACAGGCGGCTTAACAGGTGTAATTGGTGGATTACATGCAGATGTTGCGAATGCCTTATGGATTGGTGCACTAAGAGACGGTACTGATCAAACAAGATTCTTCTATAATGATGAAATGCGGGCTAAATGGTTAGGTTTTGGTGATAAATTAGAAGCATTCACGCGTGCTGTTAACTCAGATCAAGGATTTTGGGGGAATGCTTGGCTTGCGGGAGTCAGATTTCCACAATTTGTAGTCAATCATTTTAAAACTCAGTGGCAAGCGGTTGATAGTTATAATTTTTTTCCAGAAATGAGTAATTTAAATCCAATTGTTCTTGAAGGGGGCGTTACCTCTTTACAAACTCCATGGCATAAAGAATATACTTTTATCGGTTGGTATACGACAGCTGACTTCCAAGAAGGAACAAAAATGACATCAATTCCAGCTGGATCAACAAATGTAACTTTATTTGCTAGATGGGCTTAAAATACTAATAAATCGAAAGAGCAAGGCTCCAAAGTGGAAGTCCTGCTTTTTTCTTTGTTGGCGCCACTTGAAAAAAAGTTTAAAATATTATATAATTTATTAGATGAGGTTTTAATAGTATGCAAGATAAAAAATATAGATTTAGATATGCGCCAAGCCCAACAGGGTCACTTCACATAGGTGGCGCCAGAACAGCGATATTTAATTGGCTTTATGCAAGAAGCATAAATGGCGAATTTATTATCAGAGTTGAAGATACAGACGTAGAAAGAAATGTCAAAGGCGGCGAAGCATCACAATTAAATGGCCTTAAGTGGTTAGGACTTGATTATGATGAATCACCGGAAAACCCTGGAAAATATGGCCCGTATCGGCAGTTAGAAAGATTGGATATTTATAAAAAATATGCCGATATTTTAATTGAAAAGGGATTAGCCTATAAATGCTTTTGTACAAGCGATGAACTGGAAAAAGAAAGAGAAGCGCAAAAAACTTCTGGTATTGATAATATTCATTACTCGCGCAAATGTCTTGATAAACAAAATCAAGATAAGCCTTTTGCGATCCGATTTAAAGTTCCTGCTAAAGAAGCGTATGAGTTTAATGATTTGGTCAGAGGTGAATTATCATTTCAATCAGCCGATATTGGTGATTGGGTAATAATTAAAAACAATGGTATTCCTACTTATAACTTTGCGGTTGTTATTGATGATCATCTAATGGAAATAACGCATGTTTTAAGAGGTGAAGAGCACTTACCTAATACACCAAGACAAATTATGGTTTATAGAGCCTTAAACTGGGAAACGCCGCTTTTTGGTCATATGACTTTAATTGTTAACGAAGAGAAAAAGAAGTTAAGTAAGCGAGATCCTTCAATTGTCCAGTTTATCCAACAGTATCTGGAATTAGGTTATTTGCCGGAAGCTTTATTTAATTTCATTGCCCTTTTAGGATGGAGCCCAAAAAATAATGAAGAAATAATGACTATTGAAAGCTTTGTTAAAGAATTTGATCCAAAAAGATTGTCAAAAGCGCCTGCTTTCTTTGATACAGATAAATTACTTTATATAAATAAAGAATATATCAAGAAATTAGACTTAGATGATTTTACAGAACTATGTATGCCGCATTTAGTTGAAGCGGGAATCGATATCACAGATTTTGAGCATGTTAAGATGCTTTGTTCGTTATTTCAGGAAAGAACAGCTTATGGCAAACAGATAGTTTCTTTCGTGGAAGAGTTTTTTAATGATAATCGAAAACTTGATTCGGAATGTTTGGAAATTTTGCAAGAAGAAAGTAGCAAATCAGTGCTTTTAAAGTTCTCTGAAGAATTAAGTAATCTGAAAAAAATAGATGAAAGTAATGTCAGAGAAATTATTAAAAATGTTCAATTAGAAACAAACGTTAAAGGTAAGGCTTTATTTATGCCAATTAGGGTCGCAACTACTTTTATGTTGCATGGACCAGACCTGAATAAGTCTTTAGAAATTCTTGGCAAAAAGAAAGTTCAGGCTCGTCTGAAAAAAATAATTAAAGAATTTTCATAATAAGAAAAAAGCCTTTTTGTGTAAATTAGGCTTTTATTTTACGAAAAAACAGCCACAATATTTTATGAGGCTTGATATTTATGAGCAAACTATGTGTCAAAGCAATTTTATTCCTTAGTGTTTATCTAATAATTCTTTTAGTTTTTATTTTTTTCTTTCAAGTCAGATTTATATATATTTATATTGCCTCGAATCTTTTTTATATGCAATGGGGCTCACACGCAATTTTAAATAATAAAAGTTATCTTATTCCTTTTATGTCTTTTATCGTGCCACTACCTTTTTTAGGTTTTTTGGTTTTTATCCTGATTAAGCGGACGACGTTTGTTACTAATTATCATCATTATTCAATATTAGAACCAGAGATATTTATTTATAATCAAGATATAAAAGAAGACGAAATATTTAGAAGATTACACATGATATCGGGAAAAAGTGTTAGAAAAAATGAAACAGATATAGAAGTTCTTCGTAATGGTGATGCTTTCTTTCCAAGATTATTTTCGCTAGTTGAACAAGCAGAAAAATATATCTTTTTAGAATTTGCGATTATTAAAACAGATAAAACAGGCAGAAGATTACTTGAATTATTGAATGAAAAAGCAAGAACTGGTGTTAAAGTTAAGATTATTCTTGATGGAATGATAACAAGAAAAAAATTTCGCAATCAAAAATATTTAGATTCCTTGAAATTTTTAAAAATCAATATTTTTAATAAATTAAATAATGATTATCTAAAGACGGGTGCAAATTTTAGACTTCACCGCAAACTTTGTATCGTCGATGGTAAGTTTGGTCTGGTCTGTGGCTTCAATATCGCTGATGAATATTTATATCCTAGCCAAAAATTTCATTATTGTCGTGATAATGGAGTTTTGGTCAAAGGTATAATAATTAGCGAATTACTGGAGATATTTAAAAAAGACTGGTATTTTATTTCAAAAGAAAAAGTTAGTGTAGAAACAGAGATTGACGAAGTTGATGGTCAAAATACTTGTATATTTTTAGAATCAGGTCCTGATGGGAATAAAAAGAAAATTAAGCACTGCTATTTAGAAATGATTAATTTTGCAAAGCGGGAAATCAGGATAGCTACACCTTATTTAGTGCCTGATGATTCTTTGATGAGGGCGCTCTTTATTGCGGTAGAGCGAGGCTGTCGAGTTAAAATACTTGTTCCTGGCAAAGCTGATAAAATCTTAGTCAATCAAGTTACTAAAGCCTATTATCCAACACTTTTAAAAGCTGGTATCGAGATTTTTGAATATAACAACGTTTTTGTCCACAGCAAAACATTAATTATTGACGACATAGTTGTTTCTGTAGGAAGTGCTAATTTTGATATGCGTAGCATGGACACAAATTTTGAATCAACTTTAGTATTTAGTGGTCCTAAAGTTAGGGAATTTTATCTTGATTTTGAGAACGATTTATTATTATCTGACCAGATTGAATTATCGGAATATAATAAAAGTTCATTTGTTCTTAAACAGTTGCGCAGTTTTTTACGGGCTTTTTCATCTTTTTGCTGATTTTTCCTTGAAAATAAGCCGAAAATGCGGTATAATATTAGAACATTGTTAGGAGAGTGTTTTATGGTAAATAAACTAAAAATTCTTTTTGGAGTTTTTATAATAGTTTTTGCTTTAGCTGCTTGCCGGTCCACAGCAGAAGTAAGTGTCAGAATTGATGAGGCTAGAACCTCAGTAACGAGAAATACAATTAATTTACGGATAGTTGTAAATGATCCACAAGCAAGAAATGACAATGTCAGTGCTATTTTAAGAGCACATTTGTTTTATGAAGACGATCGTGGCAGAGAAAGAGAACATTCTTCAAGAAGTCTTAATCGTACAATTATGGATCTTAGCTTTGAAGGTTTAGAACCTGATAAGGAATATAGAATGGTGATTAAAAGGACTAGTGGTGAACACGCTGATCTGTTAGAAGAAACTTTTAGAACTATTGATCTTGGCACAGAAGAAAATCCTTTTGAAATTAGAACAATCTCTGAACTATTAGCGATTGAAGATGATCTTACTGGACATTTTCGTCTAATGAACGATTTGGATTTTAATTATCATGTTAACTTTGACCAAACAAAGATTCCTTTTAGAGCAATTGGAACAGTAAGCAGAAGATTTGCCGGAACGCTGGATGGACAAGGCTACACAATTAGAAATATTGAAAATTTTGATCTTTCTACAGCTAATGTTAGTTTAGGAATATTCGCCTCTGTCGCAACAGATGGGGTTGTAAAAAATTTAAACTTTGAGAATATAAACTTTGATACAAGAAATGACGCAGGCACGATTGTTAATCGCTCAATTGAGAACTTTGGGGTTGTTGCTGGGATAAATTTAGGGACAATCGAAAACGTTCATGTTAAAAATTTAACAGTTAATATTGGCTCAACGCGTACAAATATTTTTCTTGGTGGAATTGCCGGAAACAATGATTTTAGAATTTTAGATTCAAGCGTTGTTGATTCCACGTTTCATGTTACTAATAATCGTAATATTTTTCTAGGTAGCATTGTTGGTTTAATGACCAGAGAAGATGCAGATGGCATAAATAGACTAGGCGAAATCAACCGTGTTTTTGCGGAAAATATCAACATCAATGTTACTTCGCAAAGTGGTGAGATTTTTGTCGGAGGAATCGCAGGAGAAACTAGAGCAGATATTAGAAATTCCTTTTTTGCTGGTACAATTTGGACATTTCATACAAATACTTCCGCTTCAAATATTACTAGTTCAATTACAGTCGGTGGAATTGTTGGTCGTTTTGGAAACGGAGCTATCGAAAATGTTTATAGTGCTGCGGATATAAGAGCAACTGTCCGAGAAATTAGGCATGTTTATCTTGGGGGATTAGTTGGATCTTTTACTGGAGTTTTTTGTAGATTAATTGATTCTTATAGTTTAAGTAACATGGAAATAATTTTTGAAACAACTGAACAGGAAGTCGCAACTGACTATCGGATTGGAGCTATTTATGGAGCGCCTAGATTTGTTAATGAAGTAGCAGTGCAAGTACCAATTATTGGAATAGTAGAGGCATTTGAAAATGTTAATTTATTTGTTTGGGTCGGCGATACGCCAATACCAGTAACATCCGCTTCTCCAACTGTATCTCTTAATCAATTAAATGACGTAACATTTTATACAAGTCTCCGTTTTAGTAGCGAGATTTGGAATTTAACAAATTTAAACAATGGCAGAATACGTCTAAGATAAAAAATTGTTAAGGAGTTTAAGAGACTCCTTTTAATTTAATCAAAGATAAGGAGAGAATAAAAGTGATTTCTAAGACACGATTCATCAATTATAGCCGCTGTCGTCGTTATTGTGCTCTTGATGAAATACACAAGAAAAAGCTTTTGGCCACTATATCTTATGAAGATTTGTTAGAAGAGGAAGCGGAAGCAAAAAAAAATGAGCTTTACATGTCGATGTATGATGAGGAAGATGAAGATCTAATCTTTAAAGCTAATGAGCAGCTAGAGGCGATGATGCCATATTATCGGAAAATTGAAATACTTGCTGGTTCAGTAATTTCTAGAAAATTTGGCAAGGATGTTATATTTAGTTTAAATACATATGATCAGAAGAAATTCGAGGCTTTTTATGAAGATTATCGCTTTTACTGCTTTCTTGATGGCTTTTTGAAAAATGGCGATTCTTTCTCGGTCTTTGAGACTAAAGCAACGACATCAAAAAAATTCCTTAATCTTGGACCAAATATCAAGAAAGTTAAAGAGTCGATTTTTACTACAAAAATTGATGATCCACAAGTATTAGTATTAAAGGAACATTATCAGCCAGATTTACTTAATGATCAGAAATATTTTACTTTCCGACAAAAACTTTTTGATAAATTTAATGATTGCGGACAATATGTTTTTGACTTAGCGTATCAGCGTTTTGTAATTGAGCATTCTGAGAATAAGGAAAAATTTGCTTTTAAAAAAGCTAAATATTATCTTGTTGTTTTAAATAGTGAATATATTCATGATGGCAGAGTCGATGAAGAAGGAGAACCTATTTATCAGGACGACATTGTAAGTTTCATCGATCTCACCTCTATTACAGAAGAATATCAAAGCCTGATTGTTAATGATTTTCAGGTAGTTGAAGAAAATTTAAATATCATGGATGCTTCAAGGTGTTCAGTTAGTATTGCTTGTCAGCGCAAAAAAATTAAAGAATGTCCTTTTCTTAGTATTTGTTTTGATAAATTACCAAAAGAAAACTCTATCTTTGCTTATATGGGGAGCCATCATGGTTTTGGTGCAGAAAAGTTGAGTGCCTTGGAATTATATAATCAAGGATATTATCAGGCAACGGATATTCCTCACGAGTGGTTAGCTCGCAGAAATAATATTATTCAGCGCGATTGCATAGATAATAATATTGCTTTCTTCCATCACCAAAAAATTAAAGCAGGAATAGAAGCAATAAGATATCCGATTTATCATCTGGACTTTGAAACATTCCCTTGTCCTTTGCCTCGCTTTAAAGGTGAAAAATGTTACTCCCAAAGCCTTTTTCAGTTTTCTTTGCATGTGGAGCATGCTCCTGGAAACTGTGATAAAGAAAAAGATCATTATAGTTTTTTAGCTAACAATCATGAAGATTGCCGGGAAAAACTAATGAACCAACTTTGTGATTTTATTAAAGATGATAAAGGCTCTGTTCTAGTTTATAATCAAGCCTTTGAAAAAACCAGACTAAAAGAAATGGCTGAACTTTATCCGGATTTAAGAGATAAAATCCTTTCGATACGCGAACGTATTTTTGACTTGCTGGATATTGTTAAAGGCAATGCTAAGCTTTTTCAAGCTTTAGGTTTTACAGAGGATATCGCTAAAGAGATTAATTTTTATCACAATCGTTTAGACGGGTCATTTTCGATAAAAAAGGTTTTACCAATTTTCAGTGATCTTTCTTATAAAGAACTAGTTGTGGCTAATGGTATGGATGCAGTTGCGACGTATGCTCGCTTTCCCAAGATTGAAAAAGCAGAATTTGATAAGCTTTATCAGGCTTTAGTTGAATATTGTAAACAGGATACCTGGGCAATGGTGGAAATTTTGCAAAAATTAAAAAACATCATTGATTATTCCAAAGATTTTGTGTAATTTTAATGAATTTGAAAGTTACTTTTGTGTATTAATAGTGTTTTTATATACAATATAAAAGATATAGTAACAAAATCTCAAGGGGGAGAAAAACTATGCATATTTATAATTCCCTGACTAACCGAAAAGAAAAATTTATCGTTTTCGATCAAAAGGTTTCGATGTATGTTTGTGGGCCTACAGTTTGGAACTACATTCATATTGGTAATGCTCGTCCGGTGATTTTTTTTGATTTTGTCAGAAACTATTTTCAGTATAAAAATATTGAAGTTATATGTGCTTCAAATATAACGGATATTGACGATAAAATAATTAAGCGGGCTAAAGAAGAGGGCGTTAGCGAAAAAGAAATTGCAGTTAAGTACGCTAATGAATTTCTTAATGATATTAAAGGTGTAGCTTGTAAACCATATGAATTTGTGCCTTACGCAACTGATTATCTTGCGGAAATAAGTGATATTATTTCTGAACTAATTAAAAAGGGATATGCTTATAATGTCAATGGCGATGTTTATTTTGAAGTAAATAAGTCAACTTCCTATGGCACCTTGAGTAATCAAATTCAAGATCAGCTTAAAGAAAATGTCAGAATTAATGAAAATCCTGATAAAAAAGCACAAGAAGATTTTACGCTTTGGAAAAAAACCGAAGAAGGCATTAAATATCAAAGTCCTTTCGGTTTAGGAAGACCTGGCTGGCATACAGAATGCGTTGCGATGATCAACAAATTATTCAAGCATCAGGAAATTGATATTCATGGTGGTGGCGCTGATTTAGTTTTTCCGCATCACGAAAATGAAATAGCACAAAGTCAAGCTTTGCATGGTCATAATATTTCTCGCTTTTTTGTTCATGTTGGCAGGCTTGATATCAATAACGAAAAAATGAGTAAATCCTTAAACAATGTTGTTTTGCTGAGAGATTTACTTAAAAGTTATCCGGCTGCCGTGATTAGGATTTTTATTTTGAACTCGCCATATCGGGCAAATATTAATTTTAGTTATGAACTACTTGATCAGTCAGCTTTACTTCTTTCCAAAATCGACCAGGCTTATCGAAGTGCTTATCTTAAGTTAGCACTTTTAAAAGATAATGAAGTTATTTATGATAATGAGGCTATGGAAAAAATTGAAAAGCATATTGAAGATGATTTTAATCTTCCTAATGTTTTTACGGAGATTTTTGTTTTAGTCAAAAAAATAAATAATGCCTTGCGGGCAGAAGACATAAAAGCAATGAAAATGAATTATCATACATTAAAACTTGTTTTGGATATCTTAGGCATAATAATTGAAATTCCAGAACTTAACGAAGAAGCTTTAGCAATTTATCAAGAATGGGAAAATTTGCGGAAAGCGAAAAAATTTAATGAGGCAGACCAATTAAGGACAAAACTTCAGGAAATGAAGATTCTCTGATGAATGCAAGGGATTTAAATGGACTAGCTTTGGCTTATATTGGTGATGCATATTATGAATTGCTGATTAGAGAGTTTTTAATTGGCCAAGGAATAACAAAAGTTAAGGAACTTCATACTAAAGCTACGCTCTTAGCTCGAAGTGATAATCAAGTCAAGTTTATAAATTATTTTTTGACAAATAATATTCTTGAATCGATAGAAGTTGATGTTTTCAAAAAGGGACGTAATGCTAAGCCAGGTAATAATAGAAAGAAGTTGCCAAAGGAAATACAACATAAAGCAACAGGTTTTGAAGCTTTGATTGGACACTTATATCTGGAAAACAAAAAAGAAAGAATCATGGAATTATTTACTTTAATTATTAAATTTTTAGATTGTGAGGGAGAAGTGTGAAAAAAGAGAATAGTACTGAACCAAAGACTAATTCACCTCGAAAAAGAAAAGCAGACGCAAAAGTTGAGCCAGTAGAAGAAAAAGCTTTTGTATCAGAAGCTGAAACGTTTGAACTTGTTAGGGATATGGAAGAATGGCCAAAAAAGGCACCTAAGGAAGTTAAAGAAAAACTAAAAGTTGTCAGAAGGGTGCCAAACATCGAAGAAGGCTTATCAACGGAAGAAGTTGAAGCGAGAATTGAAAGTGGTATGGGTAATGCCATTAAACAAGGAAGCAGTAAAACTATTTCTGGAATTATTATAGGTAATACTTTTACATTTTTCAATTTACTTAATTTTTCGATTGGCGCTTGGCTTTTAAGTGTTGGTGCATATTTAGATATGGTCTTTTTATTGATTGTTACCTCCAATCTGATTATCGGTATTTTTCAGGAAATTAAAGCCAAAAAGACAATTGATTCGCTTTCTTTGATTTCCGCTCCCGTTGCGGTTGTTATTCGGGATAAAGAAGTTCAGGAAATTCCGATTTCTGATTTAGTATTAGACGATATCTTATTATTATCTTCTGGTAAACAGATTTGTAGTGATGCGATTGTTTTGGAAAATATTATCGAAGTAGATGAATCTTTACTGACAGGCGAATCTGATCCAGTAATTAAAAAGCCCGGTGATAATTTATTTTCCGGAAGTTTTGTAATTTCTGGGACTTGTAAAGCGATTGTTGATAAAGTTGGTGCAGATGCATATATTCAAAAGCTTACTAGTCAAGCTAAAAAATATGTTAAGCCAAAATCAGATTTATTAAAATCGTTGAAGTTAATTATTCGGATTGTAGCGATTATAATTATTCCGATGGGTATGGCTTTATATTTCCTTCAGAATAATAATAGTTTTTTAGAACCAGCAACCCGCGAAACAATTATTAAAACTTCTGGTGCAATGATTGGTATGATTCCATCCGGATTATTTCTATTAACAAGCATTACTTTGGCAGTTGGTTTAGTCCGACTTGGTAAAATCAATACCCTTGTTCAGGAATTGTATTGTATTGAAATGTTAGCACGCGTTAATGTTTTATGTTTAGATAAAACCGGCACTATTACAGATGGTACAATGACGGTAAACGGCCTTGTGGAATACCCAAATGAAGCAGGAATGAAGTCCGCAACAATCATTTCAACGATGATTACAGTATTAGATGATCAAAACTTGACAAGTGTAGCACTTGAACAAAAGTTTGGAAAAAGCCGGAAAGTTAAGGCACTCAAAACCCTATCATTTTCATCCGCACGTAAATTCAGTGCGATAGAGCTAGAGAAATACGGGGTATTTCTGATGGGAGCTCCGGAAATTATTCTAAAAGATAATTTTCATCTAGTAGAAAAAGACGTTGATAAATATGCGGCTGAAGGATTAAGAGTATTATTGCTTGCCTATTCAAAAGGTAAAATTAATAAAGATGATGTTTCGGGAGAAATATTACCAGTATCTTTAATTTTAATTGAAGATACAATTCGTAAAGAAGCGATTACGACGATAAATTATTTTAATACCCACGGTGTTAAAGTACGGGTTATCTCTGGAGATAATCCAATGACGGTTGCTAAAGTTGCGGAAAGAGCTGGCGTTATTGATGCGGATAAATTTATTAACTTAGATGGAATGACCGATAAAGAGGTCATTAAAGCTGTTGATAAATATGCTGTTTTTGGCCGTGTTACGCCAAATCAAAAGAAATTGATTATTCAGACACTAAAGAAAAACAAGAACACGGTTGCGATGACCGGAGACGGTGTTAATGATATTTTAGCCTTAAAGGAAGCTGATTGCAGCATTGCGATGGCCTCTGGATCGGAAGCCGCTAGAAATGTCAGCCATCTGGTTTTACTAGATTCAAACTTTGCTTCATTACCTCGGGTTGTTAACGAAGGAAGACGAGTTATAAATAATGTTCAGCGCGTTTCTACTTTATTTTTGACCAAAACAATTTTCTCATTTTTGTTGGCTTTAATTGCTTTAAGCAATAATGGACGTTATCCGATATCGCCATCACAATTAATTTTAATTGACCTTTTGGTTATTGGTATACCTTCACTAGTTTTAGCTATTGAGCCAAACAACAGACAAGTTAAAGGTAAGTTTTTATTAAATGTCTTGAAGAATGCACTGCCTGGAGCTTTAACAATAGTTGTTCTGACTTTAATTATATATGCTTTAAAAGAACAGTTAGGGCTCTTTATTGTTGTTGAAGATTTAGCAGGAGGCGAAACAGTAATTATTGATAAAACACCAACCTTAATTGTTATCTGTGCAACATTTACTTGTATGATGGTTTTAAAGAAAGTGTGTTCGCCGTTTAATATTGTCAGAAAAATGTTATTTGGAATTATGTTTTTACTTTTTATCGTTTGTGCTTTATTTTTAGGAATGTTTTTCGACTTTCATCCATTTTGGGAAACCAACCTTAATCCACGTGAACCACTCGATTTAAAACAAATTATTTTCTTGATATGTTTAGTTCAAGCTTCGAGTTTATTGATTAAGCTTTTAAGTAATGTTGTTCCTTGGTGCCGTAAGCAGATTAATTTCTTGCTTAACAGTATAACGCAAATATGATTAAGATCTTTGGGAGAAATGTCGTTAAGGAGGCCGTTAGAGCCAACCGAAAAATTACAGAAATAGACATTCTTGAAACTGTAAAAACTACTGATTCATCTTTTTTAAAACTCTGTGCTGATAAGAAAATTAAAGTTAATGTTTTGTCCAGAAATGAAATGGATAAGCGCTATTTAGGACTTCATCAGGGATATGGTGCTTTAGCTGAGGATTATAAGTATTATGAACTTGAAGAAGTCATTGACCAAAGTAAAGCGCAAGTTTTTATTATTTTGGACGGATTAGAAGATCCGGTAAATCTAGGTGCTATTATTAGGACAGCGGAAGCCGCTGGTATAGCTGGAATCATAATTCCCAAAAATCGCTCAGTATCTTTAAATGCGACGGTTGCTAAAGTTGCGGCAGGAGCTTTAGAGTATGTGAAAATAATTTCCGTTAATAATCTTAACCGCACAATTGAGATACTTAAAAAGCATGGTTTTTGGATTGTCGGTACCGATATGTCAGGTGAGAAGACGATTTATGATTTAGATTTGACAGGATCTTTAGGTATTGTTATTGGCAGTGAGGGTAGCGGTATTAGAAGGCTAGTCCAGCAAAACTGTGATTTTGTAGTAAAAATTCCGATGTATGGAAAAATCAACTCATTAAATGCGAGCGTGAGTTGTGGTATTTTGATGTATGAAATAGTAAGGAGAAATAGGGGATAAAATGATTTTCAAATATTACAATGACTATGAGCTATTGTACATGATTAAACATGAACAAAGTGAAGAGGCATTGAATATTATGTTTGAAAAGTATAAGAATTTTATCGGCTTAAAAATTAACTCATTTAGAATTTATAAGATTCAAAGAGATGATTATTTCCAGGAAGGATTAATTATCCTTCATAAAGCAATCTATCGTTATGATGATGGATATGGTAAAACTTTTCTGCGTTTTTTTGAAATGTGTTTAGAAAGGCATTTTATTATGCTTGGAAAAAAAAGAGATTCGGAAAATAGATTAGTAGGTCTTTATCAGGAGAATCTAGGCTTAGATGTTGAAGAAGCTTCTGAACAGATTCAGGAAAGTCTGACGAAATATCGGCAAGTTAAATTTAAGAGTCAAAGGGAACAGACTATTTATGAAGAGTATTTTTTACAAAACAAAAAAATCAATGAAATAGTTAAAATGACAGGTTATAATGCTAAAAGCGTTTATAATACTATTCTTCGGATCAGAAAAAAGTTAAAAGACTAAGATTGAGGTATACAGATGAACAAATATGCAATAATTCTTTCGGCAGGTAAAGGCACAAGAATGAAAACGGAACTGCCAAAATGCGCTTATCCGCTTTATGGAAAACCAATGATTAATTATATTCTGGAAAACTTACGTGCATCAGGTATAAATGATATTTGGACAATTGTCGGCCACAAAAAAGAAGTCTTTGAAGAAATGCTTAAAGATACCGTAAACTACGCTGTTCAAAATGAACAGTTAGGCACAGGACATGCGGTTAAAATGGCTGCTTTAGCAATGAAAGACCTTAAAGGCATTACGATAATCTTAGCTGGCGATACGCCACTTATTGATTCAAAAACCATAAGTGATGCGATTGATTATCATAATAAGCAGAAACATACTATGACAATAGTTTCTACCGATATGGATAATCCTTTTTCTTATGGTAGAATTGTTAGAAATAAAGCTGGTAATGTTATTGCGATAAGAGAAGAAAAAGACTGTTCTGAACAAGAAAAACTTATCAAAGAAATTAATAGCGGACTTTATGTAATTGACAATCAAAAACTCTTTTGGGCTTTAGAGCGAATCACTAATAATAATGTTAAAAATGAATATTACCTTACAGACATTGTTGGTTTATTGCAAGAAAAAGAAAAAATCGGGACATATAAGATTGCGGATGCGGATATTTTGATTGGCATTAATGACTTAGTAACTTTAAGTGAAGTAGAGCAAATTATTAAGAATCGGATTGATCTTGATTTGATGCAAAAAGGCATCAACCTGATTAATCGAGCATCGATTTTTATTGGGCCTGATGTTAAAATTGAAGAGGGAGTTACAATTTATCCTAATACAATCCTTAGTGGTCCAACAATTATTGGTAAAGAGGCAATTATCGGGCCTAATTCAGAGATTCATAATAGCATGATCGGTAGCCAAACTAAAATAACCCATTCTGTTATTTATAACTCTAAGGTAGGAAATGGTAATTATATTGGTCCGTATGCTCATATCAGAGATAATAGTGTTTTAGCAAGCAACAATCGAATTGGTAATTTTGTAGAAGTTAAAAGTGCAGCAATTAAAGATAATGTTATGGCTTGCCATTTAGCCTATCTGGGTGATGCGGAAATTGGTAGTAGAGCTAATATTGGCTGTGGAGCAGTTACTGTTAATTTTGATGGTAAAAACAAGCATAAAACAGTCATTGGTAAAGATGCATTTATCGGTTGTAATGTTAATTTGATTGCGCCTTTGACAATTGGTGATAATGCTTTTATTGCTTGTGGCACGACGCTTGGCGAAAATTTAGATAACAATACATTTGCGATTTCCAGACCTGAGCTAAAGAAAAAACCTAATAAATTTAAATAATTATGAAGAAGTTGTAATCATTTAGTGTTTTAAAGACTCTAAAGATATTACAACTTCTTTTTTTATAGCTAATTTTTTTCATTTTTTTAAATGAACATGTTCCAAAAAAAGTCTCAAAAGCATAATATATGTAGTATGCCTATAAATTTTTATAGTGCAACTATAGATAAAGGAGTATAAAAATGAGATGGAATACAACCAATACAGCTTTAGCCAATAGAATCAACAACGGCAATACTTTCCAAGAAACTGATACAGTTACTGAAGGAACTTTAAACGCAATAATTCAGGAATTGTTTAATATCGAAACCTTAGTGGGCGTACTCAGAAGACTTTAATACAAGGAGTGATTATAGTGCAAAAATGCATTTCAAATAAAAAAGTTAAAATAGAGGGGGCTATCTAATGCGGTGGCAGACAACAAATACCCAACTTGCTAATCGGATAAATAGTGGGAATACATTTATTAACGGCGAAGTTTTAACCGCCGATGCCTTAAACGGAATTACCCAGGAAATGTTCGTAAATTCCGATTTGCTGCGCATATTTTTTGGTCCAACACTAATCGAAGCTTTATTAAATGGCCATACAATTAACTGGACAAGAGTAAGGGGTCAGCCCAGATCAACAACATTTAGAATCACTTTCGCCAGCCAACCAATTTTTGTCCGAGTTACTGTTCCTGCTAATCTAAACCATCTGTTTACCGCAAGTGTAAATCCTATTAATAATGGTATTGATATAACTGTCAATGAAACACCAGCATTAAATAATCAAAATATAAACGGAACTGATATTTTCCATTTGAATTTTGATTTTTATTCAGATGCTGGTCGTTCTAATTTAATTATGCGACGCAATATCAGAATCAATTATATAGTTCCGCCAGGACAAGGTATAGATTAAGAAAGAGGTAAGGTATGAAATTATCAGAATTAAAACAAAAGCTAATCAGCACGCTTCCCAAAAATATGATGCCAATTGGCATCAATGTTGATAATCTTGAACAAGGTGGTATTTTACCTTATTCATCACAAACTCCGTTTAACATTGATAGCGTCAAAGTTATTGGTGTTGTTGGTAGTCGCGGCAAAACAACCACTTGTTTTATTATTCATGAATTTTTAAAGGCTTCAGGAAAGAAGTCTATGCTCTATTCAAGTGCCAAAATTGATTCACCTGCTGGATTTTCTAATCCAGAGGAAGGAGCCGAGACACCTTTAAGATCAGAAACTATTCTTTTACAATTATTACTGGAAGCAGAGAGCTATCAACCGGAATTTATCGTTTTGGAGGTAAATGAATCTGCTATTACAAAAGGTTTTGTCAAAGATATTCCTTTTACAGCACGGGTTCTTACTAATATTTTTTCTAATCATCATCTTGATATTGAGCCTGAAGATCAGTATGTTAATACAATTAAATCATTCTTTAAAGACGTTAATCCTTCTGAATCCGCAAGATCGATAAATATCTTTGGATTAACAGGCAATCTGACAAGAGAGGGTTTAAATGAGCTTTTAAATTTAAATCTTAGTAAAAGCTATCTTTTTGGCTCAAAGCATATCGCTGAGGTGAGAAATACTAATTCCGCAAGCTTTGACTCATTATTACTAAATTGTTTACATGACATCAAAGGAATGGAAATAGAAGTTAGTTTAAAGCATGAAATCTATAAGTTCAATACCAAGATGATTATGCCTTATAATGCCTTAAATATCACTTGTGCATTGACTGTTTTACAGGCTCTGCTGAAACCTTTCAAAAAATTATATCTGATTTATCGGTTCCCGGAAGAGAAGAGGTCTTTGCTTTTCAAGACTTTAAAGTAATCAGTGGTTTATTTTTATTTCCAATTTTAGAGATACTGGCTGAATATCGTGATAAAGGCGAAATCAATCAGATTCGCTTAATAACAGGCGCTTCCGGAACGGGATTTAATGGTTGGGAACCTGAGGTATCATCACATTTTTATGTTAGTCAAAGATCAATTATCAGAAGAGAAGCTATTGGTTATGCAAAAAAATTTGCGAATCATATTTATTTAACAGAATCTGATTCAGCCGCAGAAGATGCAGAGAATATTTGTCAGGAACTTCAAAGATATATCGGCAATACCATCACTTCGGAAATAATTGTTAATCGTGAAGAAGCAATTAAAAAGGCGATTAAAGATGCAGAATCTGGTGATGTTGTGGTAATAACTGGTAGAGGCAACAGAAATGCGTTGGTTATTAGTAGGACAGAAGCTATCCTTTTTAAGGATTCCAATATCATTAAGTCATTGATGGGGGAATAGTTTATGCAAGAGCACATCGGTCATACCAAACTAAATTATCAAATCAAAAATGCGTTTGTTTCTGTTAATGTTAGAACAGGTAGGGTATTAGCAGAAATACCAGCGCTTGATGTTGGTAATAAAAATAATCCTCTTAGAATCAGCCATATCTATAATCCAACAGTTTGGCCTAGTTTATTTCTTAACAGTTTAGCGGGACAATGGAAACTGAATGTTGAGCAGAGATTAATTCAAAGACCAAATCCAGGTGGTAATCCGTCATTTGATTATATAGATGAAGCTGGGACAATCCATGTTTTTCGTTATGCTGGAAATATTGGTAATGTTTTTACCTATCACGATACCTCTGGCCTTAATCTTATTCTAACAACAACCGGTCAGTCAGTGATAACTGAACGAGTAATCACAGACGAAAATCAAAACAGACTGGAATTTAATGCAAGCGGACAACTAGTAGCTAGCGTTTCAGGGGAAAATGCCTCAATCCGGATGAATTATGTCTATAGTGGGAGCCTTCTTTCGGAGGTTTTTCATAGTAATCGTCAGATGAGAAGAGTACGCTTTATTTATCGCAATCAACGTTTGGAAGAAATGAGATATGTTACAACTAACCCAGAAACAGTACATCAGACATATCACTATGACTATGATCGAAATAATAATTTAAGAACAATTACCAGACGTTCAAGAAGAAATTCTTCAAGAAAAACGGAACACAAAACTCATATTTTCTATGTCCCAAATACGACAAGAATTGCGGGATTATATGATACAAGAGATAGTGAAGCCATCAGGATTACTTATAATTCCGTTCAACATGAGGGGATTAACAAAGTAAACAGAATCGAAACAGGAATTGCTAATACTTTGAAGGCAAACGAAGGGGTACTCAGAGCGAGGGGAACTTTGGATATTCCGTTTTTTGGCGAAATAACAGGACTGGAAAATCATGCATTTAAAACAATAATTTCTAACACGCAGTTTATCTATGGAGCTATTCATACGCAAGTTGATGTAATAAATGAAAAAAACGTAAGACTCAGATATTTCTTTAATGGAAGAGGGCTTTTAAGTTCTATATTTGAGCTTGACGGCGCAAATCTAAGAGAGTTAGAAAAAAGGCCGGGAGTTGATATGCTAAGTCCTGGAGCCTCTGACGCAGAAATGATTAACGGCATATTTAGTAGAACAGTTGTTCTTTCGGGAAGTGGAGAGCCAACGGAAAATCTTTTTGTTAATACTATTAGGAACATAACCCAAGCAAGGAATCATAGGTATCGACATTTTAATAACTTTGTTATTGGATTCTGGTTAAGATTAACAGAAACGATGGCTAATAACAGATTAATTATCAATATAGCATCAATTTCTCCTAATGTTAATACCGAAAATGCGGTCTTTTTTGATAATACAGCTATTAATGTTTGGCAATATGTAGAAGTGAGTGTTCGAATACCGGGAGAAGTTTTATATACGGTTAGATTAAATTTTCCTGGAGGCGCGGGAAGAACAATTAGGCTTGCGGGGATGAAATTCTTTTATGGTGATAGAACAAAAATGTTTTTATCTTTTAATGGACCAACCAGCCATAGAGATATATTAGAAAATATAAGATCTATTGGTTTCGTTGATACCTTTAGACCTAACGAAAGCGCGCTAGCAATAAATAGCAGTTTCTTTATTACAGAAAATGATATCTTATCAACTTACGATAGTTTTATGAAAAGGACTGGAGAACACTTTATGTTATCAACTTGTGACTTAACAAGAAAATATCTTGTAAGGTCAGCAAGGTTTGTTTTTCAAAATCAAAATAGCTGGAATGTTAGGCTACAAACCGGCACTGATTTCTGTGATTTTTTTATTGAAACAAGATCAGCTAATGACAAATTAGTGACAGAAACACTACTAAGAAGGATAATAAACCATCCAATCGTTCAAAATGTAAGTTGTATTGGCATACATCAAAGAGCTAGATATGAAAATGGCCCTCCAACAACAACCGATCTCTGGTTTGATTTTCAAGGGCGAGTACGTTTAGAAGAAGACGAATACCGGGTAGAAAGTATTTATTCTTATGATAATTGGGGTAGTGTCACTAAGAGAACGACGCAACCTAATAACCAACAGCTAGCTCAACATCTTCGAGAAACCTTTATTCAAACGAATAATAATTCGATATATGCAAGAAATGTAGCTAACAGTATAATTTCCAGATCAAATTTGTTTGTTGATCCTTTCGGACAATTATCAAGTACAACTATGGAGGCAAGATCTCCATTTGGTGTACCGACTAATCCTAATTTGCGATATCAGTTAAGCTATACTTATGATGATTTTTTTGATAAAATTATTTCGGTCTCTGATAATGTTCGGGGTTCAAATAGTATGGGCAATAATCAAGTTGCTAGAAATGTTTTAGAATATGATGATGTCGAAAGATTGAAAGAATTTAAAGACCAAGGAAGTAACTATGGCTTTTCATTTGATTATAACGATATCGGCGATTTATCAAACAGTTATATTCAACTCGATAACGATAAAAGAAGAGTTTCAAATATGACGATTAGTAGAAATATTAATAATGATATTATGAGCTATAGACGATTTCGTAATGATGGGACTAATCCAACAGATACAACAATCGTAACTTCAGACCGATTCGGCTCTATAGTAAGTTTTAATGAGAATAACAATAATGTAGTGTTTACTAGGCAAAATCTTGTTGAAAGTCAAAGTGTCGCAGAAATTATAGAATACAGAGACCCATTTGATAATAACAGACTTTATTCATTCAACTATAGCGATGGTAATGAAGTAACAGAATATGATGTTGAAGGTAAATTAAATGTTAAAGCGACTGGAGAAGGAATAGTTTATACAATTTTAGGAATTGGCACAACTCATAGAAGTGCAAAGACAACTTTGACATTTGATGAAAACATTAATATAAATCCAAGAATCACAAAAACGCAAGAAATAATCGGCGGAAGCATGGAATTTGGCGACCGACTTACTATCGATTATCATTATGATCATTTTGGCAGACCTTCAGGAAGAACGATGGAAGAACGTACTTTTCGAGGACTTGCAAGATCTCAAAGTATAAAAAAAGTAATAGAGGATTATAGATATATTCCAACGACCGGGATTTTAATGGATATAATAGTCAGAGATACGGATATACCTGGTTCTCACAATATTATTTATGACATGAGAAATGATATTGACATAATGGGTGGTCATATTGATGAAAGAACTACTAGTATCAGAATTCATGATTCAAGTAGTCAAGCGCTCCAAAATTCTCGCAATCATATAGTTAATTATCAATATAGTTATGACGCATCCAGAAGATTAATTACAGAAATTTGGGGTCAGGACTTTGATCGAAGAGAAGGTAATAGATTCACTTATAATACTGATGGTTCGATAAATTCAGTGGAGTATTCGGGGCTAGTTCGAACAAATGGTATAATCAGTGGAACTATAAGCAATTATAACTATCAGAATGGTCGACTTAGAAGCATTGTGTCAAATACTGAAAGCGCAAATTTTGATTACGATTTCCTAGGAAATTGCACGCATTATAATAGTAATACAGTAAATATGATTTGGGATAGAGGCAATCTTTTAACAGAATATCGATCAGGTTCTAATAATAATCAAACTGTTAGATATCGCTATAATAACCAAGGTTTGCGTATTAGAAAAGAATTTCCCAACAATCATTTCATTGAATATATATATGATGGTAACAAACTTATCGCAGAAAGAGAAAGTGATACTAGATATATAAGATATATATATGACCTTAATGGAATGATTGGCTTTGTGATGAGAGGATTTACAAGACCAATATTACCTCATGATTCACCAGATGTATTAGAGTATGCTTATTATTTTATTAAAGATACTATCGGTAATATTGTTGGTTTAAGAAGTGACAATCACTTTGAGATGATTATAACATACGATTATGATGCATTTGGCAGACATAAGGTTATGTTAAGAGATAGAGGGAACGTCACAGAGATTACTGATCCAGACCATATTGGCCGTAGAAATCCTTACAGGTGGAAGAGTCAGTACTATGATTCAGAAAGTCAGCTTTATTATTTAGAAGGCAGATACTATTCGCCATTGATGAGACAATATATCAGTCCGGAAGCACCTTACGAGGTGGCTGAACGGGCAATTTTACCAAATAGTTTGAATTCTTATCTTTTAACAGTTGTGAATCCGGTTAGTTTGGTGTATAATAATAGCAGTATTCTCTCGAGCATTCCATTATATTTTGACGTACCTGAAATAGTGAACAGACGAGGATGGCGCTGGTGGCAACACGTTGCCTTTTGGGGTGGAGTAATTGCCTTAACGATTGTGACTAAGGGAGCAGCATTAAAACTTTGGAAAGTGGCTAAGGGTGCTAAAGCTGCGAAAGTTGGGCTTGGTGTTGGGCAAGGTTTCACGGTTGCGGGTAGTTCAAGTATCATGAGTCAAGGTTTTACGGGCATGAATAATGGCTATGGATTCTTTGGTGGCATTAGCTGGAGCCAGTTTGGTTTTGACGCTACGATTGGCGGATTATCTGGTGGAATCGGGGGAGCTTTTACTTCTCGATGGATAGCGGCAGTGGCTGGATTTAGCACAAGTTTTGTGGGGGTTGCAGCACCTCAAGTAATTGATGGTGGCTTAAGCAATGTCAGTTGGTGGAATGCCACTGCGCAAGGTTTAATGGGTGCAGGAATTGCGTTTGGGACTTCTACAATGACTTCCGCTGCAAATAAGGCAGTAGGAGGATGGGCAGCAAAAACCCCCATTGCCATAACGGTTGGGGCTAATCCTGGCGTTATGTTATCTAGCGTCACAGTAACAACAGCGCAAAAATCATTTTTTTGGATTTCAGTTGGATCACAACTATCAGGTATGGGAGCATCTAGATTTGGCGGTTGGCTTTTAGAATAGGAGATATTATGTTATGAAATTTAAGAATTGGCAAAGAATTTACTCAACTTTAAATTGGCTTTCATGGCCGCCACTCTTATCTATGGCCTTCGTAGCAATTGTTGCTTATGACGGATATACTCCGCCCTACTCATGGGTAGAGTGGAGTATGGGAGTATTTTTGTTTACTGGCCTCTTTGCCACTATACTTTGCACTATAATTAAAGGATTCATTGATTTGGCAGCCAAAGAAAATAATTTAATTGTTAAATATTTTGGAAAGCCAGAGAGTAAATTTAAAACCTATTATTTTTATAATACTGGTGCTAATCGACGATTTCATCATAAAGCGAGAATTCTAAACGAAATAAAAAAATTTCGCGAGTTAAAATTTACACCTAAAGGTTTATTTATTAATACTCATTGGTTTTTTCTGCTTGATGCTAAAGAGCAATTATTTTTATGGGAAGATGTAAAAAAAGTGGTATTTGGTCCTAATGAGATAACAATAAAGTTTCACAACAGCAATAAAATTGAAAATAAAGCAAACCCGAATAATCCGCTACTAGTTGGCAATAGTTATTATGTTATTAATAAAACAGATTTTTATTGTTATATACTAAATGATATAGTTTTCATTAAATTAATTAAAACCTTTTATGAGGGTGAAATAGAAGAAGCAAGCGATTTAAAATAGTATGAATCAATAAGAAATAGAGCAATTTGAGCGTTGTTCAGAGTAAAAACTGAACAGCGCTTTTTCTAATATTATGAAAATCATTGTTTTGAGCAAATTCTGACAGTTGCGAATCCAATTAGTTTAGTGTATAATACTAGCAATATTTCTTCGAGTATCATTATATTTTGATGCACTTGAGATTACTGACAGACAACAATGGTGCTGATGAAAAATGCTATATTCACAACGGTTGAATCACAACTATCGGGTATGAGAGCATCTAGATTTGGCGGTTGGCTTTTAGAATAGGAGATATTTAAGTTTATGAAATTTAAGAATTGGCAAAGAATTTACACATTATTACTTTGGTTATCGCTAGTTTCTTTTATTATATTTATGAGTTTTGGCATTTCTATTGATGGTTTGAATGGCTATTTTGGAACATGGTATGCCCATGGCATGACGATATCAGCATTTGTAGCTATTATATCCACTGTATTTTGGACCATAATTAAAGGACTCATTGATTTGGCAGCCAAAGAAAATAAATTAATTCTCAAAGATTTTGGGAAGCCAGAAAGTAAAGATAAAACCTATTACTTTTATAATACTGGTGTCAACCAACGATTTAATCATAAAATAAGAATTCTAAATCAATCAAAAAAATTTCACGAGCTAAAATTTACTCCCAAAGGTCTATTTGTTAACGCTCATTGGTTTTTCCTGCTTGATGCTAAAGAGCAATTATTTTTATGGGAAGATATAAGAAAAGTGATAATTACTCCTAATGAGATAACAATAAAGTTCCACAAAAGCAATAAAATTGAAAATAAAGCGAGCCGTAATATGCCATTATTAGTTGGCAATAGTTATTATGCTGTTAATAAAACTGATTCTTATTGTTATATGCTAAATGACCTAGTTTTCATTAAATTAATTAAAACCTTTTATGAGGGCGAAATAGAAGAAACGGCCGGATAAAAATTATATACAAGAACGTCATTCAGAAATGTTTGGCGTTTTTCTTAGTCTTTGTGATTTGGAAGAAATAGTGTATAATGTTCATGTACCAGCAAATTTTAACCAATATACAATAGGTAATCCAGTATATTTTCCGCAAGTGTAGCAAAATACTAACACAAGTATTCATGACTTCGTCATTCGAAAGGCAGTAGGAGGATGGGCAGCAAAAAAACCCATTGCCATAACGGTTGGGGCTAATCCTGGCGTTATGTTATCTAGCGCCACAGCAGCTAGTGCCAATAGTGCGTTGTTTTGGATTTCAGTTGGTTCACAACTATCGGGTATGGGAGCGTCTAGATTTGGCGGTTGGCTTTTAGAATAGGAGAAAAATAGTTATGAAATTTAAGACTTGGCAAAGAATATACACTTTATTATTGTGGTTATCATTAGCATCATTGGCTGTATTTGTTTGTAGCACTATAGCAATTGAAGGACTAATTGGTTCTTTTGAAAAATGGTATGAACGAGGTATAATAGTCTCTGTATTTATAATTTTGCCTCTTCTATTTATTTGGGGAACCAAAGCGTTTAATCTAGCTAGCAGAGAAAATAGATTGATTATCAAAGACTTTGATAGTTCTGAAAGCAAAGATAAATCTTATTATTGGTATAATACTGGGATATATCGTCGGTGGCATCACAAAATAAGAATTCTAAATCAAGCAAAAAAATTTCACGAGCTAAAATTTACACCTAAAGGTTTATTTATTAATACTCATTGGTTTTTCCTGCTTGACGCTAAAGAACAATTATTTTTATGGGAAGATATAAAAAAAGTGGTAGTTGGTCCTAATGAGATAACAATAAAATTTCATAACATCAATAAAATTGAAAATAAAGCAAACCCGAATAATCCACTATTAGTTGGCAATAGTTATTATGCTGTTAATAAAACTGATTCTTATTGTTATATGCTAAATGATATAGTTTTTATTAAATTAATTAAAACCTTTTATGAGGGCGAAATAGAAGAAATGGCCGAATAAAAATTATATATAAGAACGTCATTCAGAAATGTTTGACGTTTTTATTAGTTCTGTGATTTGGAAGAAATGGTGTATAATATTCATGCCCCAAAAAATTTTAACTAATATACAATAGGCAATCTGGTATATTTTCCGCAAGCGTGGCAAAATATTAACATAATTATTCATGGCTTCATCATTCGAAAAGGCAGTAGTAGGATGAGCGACGAAAAACGCTATAGCCACAACCGTTTTAGCTAATTCTGGCGTTATGTTTTCTAACGCGACAATAGCTAGTGCCAATAGAGTGTTGTTTTGGATTTCAGTTGGATAATAACTATCAGTTATGGGAGCATCTAGATTTGGCGGTTGGCTTTTAGAATAGGAGATATTTTAGTTTATGAAATTTAAGAATTGGCAAAGAATTTACACCTTATTACTCTGGTTATCATTTATACCTCTCTTTTCAATAGGTTTCGTAGCAATTGTAGCTTATGACGGATATAGTCCGTCGTACCCATGGGTATGGCGGAGTACAGGTATACTTACATTTGTAGCTTCTGTAGCAATCGTTCTTTTGACTTTAATCAAAGGACTCATTGATTTGGCAGCCAAAGAAAACAATTTAATTCTTAAAGATTTTGAAAAGCCAGAGAGTAAAGTTAAAACCTATTATTTTTATAATACTGGTGTAAATCAACGATTTCATCATAAAGCGAGAATTCTAAACGAAATAAAAAAATTTCGCGAATTAAAATTTACACCTAAAGGTTTATTTATTAATACTCATTGGTTTTTCCTGCTTGATGCTAAAGAGCAATTATTTTTATGGGAAGATGTAAAAAAAGTGGTAGTTGGTCCTAATGAGATAACAATAAAATTCCACAGCAGCAATAAAATTGAAAATAAAACAAACTCGAATAATCCACTACTAGTTGGCAATAGTTATTATGCGGTTAATAAAACAGATTTTTATTGTTATATGCTAAATGATATAGTTTTCATTAAATTAATTAAAACCTTTTATGAGGGTGAAATAGAAGAGGCAAGCGCTTGAAAATAGTTAAAATCATAAAGGCAACGAGAAATTTGAGCGTTACTTTTCCAGAACGTTGTTCGGATTAAAATCTGACAGTTGCGAATACAATTAATTTAGTGTAATGCCAGACAGAGCCAGTCGGTATTAAATCACTGAAAAAAGTGAATTTTACTCGAATTATATTACGCTAAATACGCTTTATTAATAATAAGCGTAAAACCAACATTGCAATCTTATCAGAAGAATGACCTGAAACAATTATTATGTTTAAATAGCTTGTATGAATATAATTTGAGGAGTTTTTGATTTTTGCGCAAATAAGTTGACAATTTTCAACATTTGGCGTATAATAGAGCACTATGGATAAAATAAAAAAATTAAGATATGCCGTAAAAATATTTGCGGTTATACTTGTGATGTCAAGTATGTTTATTTTAGCAAGTTGCGATTTGCTAGATAATAGCCAAAATACAAATGATAATACTACAACAAATAACACGACTAACAACAATACAACAAATAACAATACAACTAATAATACGACTAATAACAATACAGATGATGACGATGATAACGGAGATGATGATTCCAGAAACAATGAAATGCGCGTATACTTTTTGGACGTTGGACAAGGTGATGCGGTATTTATTCGTTTTCCAGGCGGAGAAACAATGTTAATTGATGCCGGAAGATGGAATTTGACTCATAATGCATTTCGCAGGAGAATCAGAGAGTTTTTTCCTGATCAAGAGCGTATGCAATTCGATTGGTTTATCACAACGCATAGTCACGCTGATCACATAGGAAGCGCTGATTTTATTGTCAATAATAGCTATATTCGCAATATTGTTCGCCCAATTACATTTACTCAGGCAGAAGTTAGTTCTGGAGCATATCGTGATTTTGGTATAAGCCCGGGTAGTGCAAGAATGCAACAAACAGCTACTTTCCAAAGATTTGTTACTGCGATGGAAACTTCGAGATGGATTGATGGAAGTGATACTAATATATATATCCCGATGGCGGGTAAGTATTTTTATGTAGGCTCTTTAGGAAGTAGAGCACGTGTTACCTTTTATAGCCCTACTACATATAATTATAATCCAAACACAAACACCTTTAACGTTAATCATTACAGTACAATTTTCTGTATTTATTTTGCTGGACAAAGAATCATGTTTACGGGAGATGCATATTATATTAATGAACAAAATGTCTTGGACTCTTTACCAAGGAATGTAAATGTTTTAGACGTTGGTCATCATGGCTCGAGTACGAGTAGCGGTCAAACATTTTTAGATCATATACGCCCTACCTACGCAATAATACAAGTTGGGACAACTAGCACTGGAAATGGTTATGGGCATCCTCATCAAGTTGTACTTAACCGGTTTTTGGCAATGGATACAATTATTAAACGTACTGATCAACTAGGAGATATTTTGATTCAGATTTGTTTAGAAACATCAAGAAAGCGAGTAGGAGCACTAGTTCCTGCCTATTAATTGAAAAAGTTGCGGCTCAAAGAGGGTTGCGACTTTTTTCTTTATAAATACATAAAGCCCTCAACAATAAAAATGTTGAGGGTTATTTGTTAAATATTAAAGTATTAAGAAATTGCTATACCAGCACTAGCATATCCTACAAGAAAGCTTGCTGAAGATGTGTCTAATGAATTTGTTACAGTGAAAACAAGAAGTATTTGATCACCAGCAGAGATTGACACGCTTAAATTTGACAAATTATTTGTTAAAGACTCGCCTATAACCGCAACCGATATGGAAGGTGAAAGATTTAGTAATGTATCAGAAACAGGACTAAATACAGTTGTGCCAGTAGGCGCAATGTATATTTGACAGCTAACTGTCATCGTACCATCAACTATTGTTGGCCCAAGCCCTTCTGGGCCTATTGATTCAGCTAATGTCACTACATATGAAGCATAAATGTCAGTTATCGTTCCTGCGCGAGGAGAAACAAAGGCAAAATTAGTAGATTCTGGAAGTGCATTGCTAAAGTCAGCTAGAGTTGTGATAGGAAATAAGGTGCTTTCAGCGGAATTTCCGAAGCCTAAAAGAATCGCATTCTTTGACATACCACCATCTACAGTCCACAACAAAGTTTCTATAGTACCAGAGGCATAAGGGATTATTGTTCCTCCTGAGCTTGTCTCTGCAGATCCTGTTGGACCAGCTGGTCCTTGAGCGGCTACACCAGTGTCAGTTTCCCCAACCCACCAGTTTCCGTTTGTGCCGATATAAGGAGTCAAACCATTTGCGCCAGCTGGTCCCTGAGGTCCGGTATCACCTTGAGGCCCTTGCTCACCAGTATCGCCTTTGGGACCTTGAGCTGATATTTCACTATCAGTATCTCCGATCCACCAATTTCCGTTTGTGCCAATATTTGGAGTTAAACCATCTGTACCAGCGGGTCCTTGTGGACCTATATCTCCTTGCGGTCCAGGAGGTCCGCCTGGAGTTCCTGGTTCCCCTTGAGGCCCTTGCTCTCCTTGAATACCTTGCGGTCCCCTTGAGCCTCTTGTGCCAGCAGGTCCTTGTGCTCCGGTTTCGCCAATTAATCCTGGTTCCCCTTTTGGTCCAACCGGACCTCTTTCGCCAGTTTCCCCTTTTGGACCTGCAGGCCCTGTTGGACCAGCTGGTCCTTGCGGTCCTACTGATCCTCTTTGCGCTTTTTCACATTGCGGACAACAGCAAGAGCGTTGGTTACAATTCCATAAACAATCATAATTTAGTTTCATTTAAGATCCCTTTCATAAAGAATTTTTTAAATGCCTTTTTAAGTCATCTGAATTAAGATATGCAAGTCGTTTTGCTTATGTTATTGATTTTTTGGAAAAAACAGCTAATTTTCTATTTTCTTCAAATGAGAAGTTATGATATGTGGTATAATATTTTCTGAGGATTATTATGGAAAATATAAAAACGCAAAGTCAGGTTAAAGCCTTTAACCGTCATATGACAGCGCGATTAAGAGTTTTTTACTTCGTTAAGTATGTGACAGCTTGTTTTTTTGGTTCATTATTCGCCATATACTTAGCAGAATACCAGGGATTAGATAATATTCAAATTGGATTTATGATGTCAATTGTTTCCTTAACGGCAATTGGCGCACGTCCGACCTGGGCAATTATAGCAGACAAAACAAACAAGCCCTTGCTTCTAGTCAGGATAGCTTATTTTGTGGTTTTAGGGCTTGGAATATTTTTTTTATTTAGAATAGAGTTTTATTTATTGTTGATAATCTATATCATTTTTGATCTCTTTTATGGCGTTATTATGCCATTAACGGATTCAGTAACGATAAAATATATAAACAATCATCCGGAAGAAGTTTCCGATTTTGGAAAAATAAATTTTTTAGGCGTTATAGCCTGGCTTTCAACTTCGCTTTTTTTAGGCTTTATGGCAGACAGATTTGGCATAATTGTTAGCATCTGGTTTTTTTTGCCGATGACAGTAATTGCTTTTTTTTGTGTTGGGTTGTTGCCTAAAGAAGCATCGCCGAAAAATACAAACTATCGAAGAGATATGAAATTTCTCTTTCGAAATCGACGATATGTTTTATTTCTGATATTTTACTTTTTCTTTATGTTAGCTTATGCTGGCTCAATATTTTATAATTTTAACTACATGCATCAAACCTTTGATGTTTCCATGACTTATCTGACGCTTATGGCAGTTAGTTGTAATATCATTGAAATTCCGATAATGATTTTTTCGGCAGTTATCTTTCGAAAGATAGGGTATCGAAAAATCTTTATGCTTTCTTTAACTGCACTTTTCTTATTTAATATGATCTTTGTTTTAGCTACTCATCAATATTGGTTTATTCTAGCTTTTATGCTTCGTGGTGTGACCAATGGTTTATACTTGCCGATATTCTACCAATATATCGCCAGTATAACCGAAGAAAGAATTAAAATAACAGCAGTTATGATTTTTACAAGCATTATGTCGCTAGGAATATTTGTTTCCGCGAACCTTTTTGGTTTATTTGTCGGAAACTTTGGCTTTCAGCAAGCTTATATAGTACAACTATGCTTAACGATAATTCCATTTATATTACTTTTTATGTTTAAGATTAAAAATCCGCCGGAGGAAATAAGAGAATGCAATATATAATCGGTGTCGATATTGGTGGCACAACTATAAAGATCGGCTTTTTTAATAAGCAAGGGAATTTACAGAATAAATGGGAAATTCCTACAGATATTTCTGATAAAGGAAAAAATATCATCGGAGATATTGCTGCTTCAATTAAAGAATATTTAACCAAAAATAAAATCAACTTAAATGAATGTTTAGGTATTGGCATTGGTGTACCTGGTGCTGTTTCTAATAATTTATGTGTTGGCTGTGTTAATCTTGGCTGGGACGCTTTAGATATCGGTATGGAATTAGGAAAATATTTTCCTGGAATTTTAATTAAAGCGGAAAATGATGCTAATTGCGCAGCTTTAGGGGAAGTTTATAATCTTAATGGTAAGTATCAGAATGCTTGCTTAATTACAATTGGTACAGGTGTAGGTGGTGGAATTATATATCAGGGTAAGATTTTAACTGGTTCAAACGGTGCATCTGGTGAGATTGGCCACTTTAAAGTTGTCTTTGAAAATGGAAGAATTTGCGGCTGCGGCAAGAGTGGTTGTTTGGAGACGGTGGCTAGTGCTAACGGTATAGTTGAAGAATTAAAGAGAATTCTTAAAGAAGGGCGACTTAAAACAAAATTTTCATTAGAACAAAAATTTAGTACAAAAGATATTTTTGCAAGAGAAAACGCCTCTGATCCGGCAATAATAGAAGTCAAAAAAACTTTTTTCCATTATTTAGGAATAGCTGTCAGTTACTTAACTTTAGTAACTAATCCGGAAGTTGTCATTATTGGTGGCGGTGTCTCTAAAGGACTTAAAGAAGAACTTTTAAAGATAAATAGATATTTTCAAAAGTATAGTTTTGCGCCATCTGAACAAACAGAAATCATTTTAGCTGAACTATTAAATGATGCGGGCATCTTCGGCGCAGCGCAATTAATCAGATATGCTTAATATCATATTTGAAGACAATCACTTAATCGTTTGTCTTAAACCTGCTGGTATTTTATCACAAAAAGATTATACTGGCCAAGATAGCATGGTTGAATTAGTTAAAGACTATTTGAGGGTTAAATATCAAAAACCAGGTAATATCTATCTTGGTTTAGTTCATCGCCTTGATCGTAATACGGAAGGTCTAATGGTTTTTGCTAAAACGTCCAAGGCAGCTGCCCGTCTGTCTAAAGATATTCAAAAACATGATTTTAATAAAAATTATTATGCACTTGTTTGTGGTAAATTAAAAGATTCTGGAATATTGGTAAATAATTTATCAAAGGATGAAGCGCAAAATAAAAGTTTTGTAAGTAATCAAGGAAAAGAGGCTGTTCTTGAATATAAAGTTATAGAGAAAGTAAAAGATATTTCTTTAGTAGATGTTAATTTAATAACTGGACGCCATCATCAAATTCGAGTGCAATTTAGTTATATAGGTTGTCCTTTGTATGGGGACGTTAAATATGGTGCAAAGTCTTTAAATAAAGATTTTTTGGCTCTTTATGCTTATGATTTGAGATTTTTTCATCCAGTAACAAAAGCAGAAATGCGCTTTTCTGTTGTGCCAAAAGGAAAAATATGGGATAATTTTTTTAAATTAACAACAAAATAGCACTCCTCTATTGACAGTGCTAAAAAGCTGTGATATAATAACTAAAAAAAGGAGACAATGATTAAATTGGGAAAAATGAAATTTAAAACAGAAACTAAGCGTTTGCTTGACTTAATGATTAATTCAATTTATACGAATAAAGAAATATTTCTAAGAGAATTAATCTCTAATGCTAGTGATGCGATTGATAAGTATCACTTTTTATCTTTGACTAACAATGAATTAATACAAACAGATTATGAAATTAATATTTCAATTGATGAAAAGAACAGAACATTAACGATTAAAGATAATGGGATTGGTATGACTTATGAAGAGTTAAATGCAAATCTAGGAACAATCGCTAAAAGTGGTTCCGCTGATTTTATGAAAGCTATGGATGATAAAGCAAATGCTGATAAAATTGATATAATTGGTCAGTTTGGTGTTGGCTTTTATTCAGCTTTTATGGTTAGTGATAGAATTGTTGTTTTAACTAAATCGCCATTTTCAGATACAGGTTATAAATTTGTGTCTAAAGGCGAAGATTCTTATGAAGTTAATGAATATGTTAAAGCTGATCATGGAACAGAGATAGTCCTTCATTTAAGGAAAAATCTTGGTTCGGAAGAAAACCTAGAAAACTCAGTAGACGATTTTAATGAATTTTTAGAAGAATATACCATTAAATCACTCGTTAAGAAATATTCTGATTATGTGCGTTATCCAATTACGATGTTAATCTCTAAACAGGTTCCGGTTATCAATGAACTTGGTGAAGAGGATAAGGAAAAAACTGAAACTAAAATGGAATTAGAAACTTTAAACTCAATGATTCCAATTTGGAAAAAGCTGAAGAGTGAAGTTACAGAAGAAGATATAAATAGTTTTTATAAATCGAAATTCTATGACTATCAAGATCCATTTTCTTATTTGCATCTTAATGTTGAAGGAAATATAACCTATAATTCTTTAGTTTTTATTCCACAAAAGCCACCTCATGATCTTTATTCAGAAAAGTTTGAGAAAGGTCTTCAGCTTTATGTTAAAGGTGTCTTTATTATGGATAAATGTAAAGATTTACTTCCGGATTATCTTCGTTTTGTTAAAGGTTTAGTTGATTCAGCGGATTTGTCGCTTAACATTAGCCGTGAAATTCTTCAGCAAAACCATCAACTAGAAAAAATTAGTATCAATATTGAAAAGAAGATTGTCAGTGAATTAGAAAAAATGCTTAAAAATGATCGGGAAAAATATCTTGATTTTTTTAAGAATTATGGTGTAAATCTTAAGTATGGTGTCTATGACAAATACGGTGAAAAGAAAGAAATGCTACAAGATCTTTTAGTCTATGAAACAGTTAATGGTGATTCCTACATTACCTTAAAAGAGTATGTAGAAAAAATGTTAGAAAATCAAGATGTTATTTATTATGCATCTGGTAAAACAAAAGAAGCAATCCTAGCAATGCCGCAAATGGATTTAGTTAAGAAACAAGGTTTTGATGTTTTAATTCTTAAAGATGAAATTGATGAATTTGTCTTTAATATTATTAGTTCTTACCAGGATAAAAAGTTAAAATCAGTTAATCAAGGCAATCTTGACCTTTTATCTAAAGAAGAAAAAGATAAAATTGAAGAATTAAAAAAAGAAAAGCAGTCGCTTTTGGAAAAATTAAAAGAATTACTTAAAGATGATGTCAGCGATGTTATTTTATCTAATCGTCTTACAGATTCACCTGTTTGTTTAGTAAGTGGTGAAGGTGTAAGCTTTGAAATGGAAAAAATCTTAAGTCAAATGCCAAATGGTAAAGATAATGTAAAAGCCAGCAAAGTCTTAGAAATTAATCCGAATCATCAGTTATTTAATGTTTTTGAAAGCCTATATGAAAATAATGATGAAGCGTTAGCGGATTATGCAACATTGCTTTATGATCAAGCTTTATTAATGGAAGGATTTGCGATTAAAGATCCGGTTTCTTTTTCCAAAAAGATGTGCGAATTAATGATTAAAAGCAATAAATAAATCTTAAAAGGATCTCTGCGGATCCTTTTTCTTTTTTATTCATTAGGAATTTCTTTTTATTGTTTACTTTAGAAATATCATATCAATTAAAGGTGTCCTTTTATCTTATTATGATGTATAAAGCCCAACTGCTTAATTACGATTTAATAATACATTAATCTTTTAAACATCCAATTGGAATAACGTAAATACCATCAACTCTTTTATAAGCTGCTTTGCCTCCAGTAATGATAACTTTACATGTTGGTTTTCGCATATTATTATCTTTAATTAAGCCTTCCAATTTAATTAAATTTTTGGCAGCCTCTTCAATTTTATTTTCGCCAAGTTTAACCTCAAACAAGCCATAATTGCCATTGTCTAAATGAATCACACAATCACATTCTAGTCCGTAACGATCGCGATAATACTTGACGTGACCGCCTTTAGATTGTGTATAAACTAGCAAATCTCTTGTGACAAGGTTTTCAAATAATAAGCCGAATGTTTCAAAATCATATAACAACTGTTCTGGAGATAAGTCAAGAGCAGCAGTAGCCAATGAAGGATCTATAAATGATTTTTTTTTCGAAGATCGGATAGCTGTTGCGCTTCTAAAATTTAGATTCCACGCAGGAATTTCATCAATAATAAAAAGTCTTTCTAACAAACTCAAATAATTATTAATAGTTTTATCGGTTACACTACCGAAATTAGATTGCACATCCGCATATAAAGCGCTATTACTACCTGATGAGGAAATTAATCTAGAATAAGATTGCATTATATGTCTTGCTAGTAATGGATTTTTAGTTTCACCTAATTCTGATATATCATTTTCGATTGTTGCTTTTAAATATTGCTTAGATACCATTAGTGCAGCTTTTTCACTAATATTTAAAGCAGAAGGCCAACCGCCACGGCATAAAGAAAAAGCCAATTGTTTGAGGGAGAGATCAGATTCATACAACCCATCTTTCCATATATCATTCATTAAATCATTTAAACTAATTTCTCCAGTAGACTCATTACTTTCAAATAAACTCATAGTTCGCATATCTAACTTAGAAATCCGTCCTGTTCCAGGATGTAAGCCTTCGGTATTCTTTATCAATGTTGAGCCTGTTATAATAAATTGTCCGCGCAATCCCCTGTTATCAATTGTTGTTCTTATTGCGTTCCAAATTTTAGGTACTATTTGCCATTCATCAATTAATTTTGGAGTTTTCCCTTCCAATAAAACTGAAGGATCTGTTTGAGCTAAGGAGATGTAGCTATCTCCTTTGGCTGTATCTTGAAAGTTAATATAGCTTTTGGCATGGTTAAACGCTGTTGTTGTTTTTCCACACCATTTGGGACCTCTGATGAATACGGCTCCCATTGCTTCTAAATGTAAATCTAGTTCATCATCAATAATTCTTGGATAATAGTTTTTAACTTTCATAAAAATCACCTGTAAATATAATAACACAATTAATAAGGAAAGTAAATGTTGTTTCTGCTTTTTGTGCTTTTTTACTTCCGTATTTTGTGCTTTTGTGTTTCCATATTTTGTGGTAAAAAATAAACATTAATATGAATTGGTCATAAGAAGTAGAAGTACGCTAATATTATTTTAGCTAATAAGTATAGTCCTTTATAACCCCGCCGCTAATCCTGCGACAGCGGTAAATATTCTGGATATCCGATACCAAGTCGCAAAGTTTATTACACCAGTTTGCGGTAAATCAAAGACCCTTTGAAAAGTTTCAACTGCTCTACGTGTACTTTCGTTATACATGCCATCTGCTGGCGAGATAACAGGGATTGCTGGAAAATTACCTCTAATCCGATTTAATTCAATCTGAATTTTTTGAACATATTCCCCGCAATTGCCAACACTTAGATTATAGCCAGGAAAAGAAGAAGGAAGACCAACTACTTCATCCGCAACATGTAAATCAAGATTATTTGTATAGAAATGTCTTAGAATTTGAATAGCGGTAAAACCTTGGGCTGCCATATCTCTTGAACCCCACTGACTTAACCAGTTAGGATTATTAGTCCGTCTTCCATCATTATATTGTGCAAGAAATGGCTGAACCATGCCATTTAACCGAATATAATAACGAAAATATTCATCTACGACATCAGAAATGCTTTTATAGATTGTACGATTATGAATATACTTTTGATCTAGTTGCGTTGTAGAAGTTATTGTGAAATTAAATCCTTGGCCTCTGTACCATTCTGTAAATATTCTGTTAAGGGTAAAAGATACAATCGCATGCACATTTGCTTTTAAGGATTCGCGCGGCCATGTACTATAAATTTCTGAACAAGCAACATTCTTGATATAATCAGTAAAAGAAACAATGTGATTAGGCGCATTGACATTAGATGGCGCTCCATCATGGACAATTATAAATTCAGGAATAAGTACCATTGGTAACACAAAGGCCATAAAAGGCACATCTTCTTTGACTGGTTCTTCTGGAATTTTAGGCTCATCTGGTTCCCAAAGAATGTGATCAGGAAAATCAATAATTTCTGTAACTTTTTCGTGCAGAAAAACATTTTGGAAGGCAGTTTCACCCGCAAATATTTCTAAATTTAAGATTAATCCAGTTTTTAAGCCAGCTTTTGTTATTTCTAAATCATAGGTTGAATAAGGTCTTATTTCTTCTTGAAATGTCTGTGAAAGATCTGACTCTGGAGCCTCGAGTTCGATCATTGCTGTTTTTCCGCTTTCATCGGTAGTTAATACTTTTTCAAAATTTGCTCCAGTTATTTTCACAGAAGCGTTCTCTACTGGTGTACCTAAATCGTCAAAAAAGACATTTACGATTAAAAAACCTTTTGGCATATTTTTACTCTCCTCACAAATTAGTATATTCAATCCAATTTAATGTGTAACTTTTTTCTTAGGCGAAAATATAATATAATAGACAATCAAAAAGTGAAAAGAGGGATTTTGATGAATTGTCAAGATGACAAAGAATGTCCTCTGAAAATTCTTAAAAATAATTATGAAGAATATTTAAGAAGTGATATAAGAGAGGATTTAATTGAGTCTATATTATCAAAAAACAGTAGAAACCTTTCAGATACACCAGTTGGTCAAAGACCGACCCTAAGACAAGGTGATTCGGGACCATGGGTATCAGAACTACAAAAAGAGTTGAAACAGCTAACCTTTTATGATGGACCAATTAGTGGTACTTTTGGACCACAAACCGCAGCATCTGTCCGAGCTTTCCAACAAAATAACCGTCTTCAGGCTGATGGCGTAGTTGGTCGTAATACCTGGAATGCTTTAATTTTTTTGTATTCACCTTTAACTACATGTCCAGGCAATAATAAAATGGGCATGCCTTTAGTCGGAATTGTTATAGATGCCGGTCATGGAGGGCCTAATGATCCTGGAGCAGTTGGTAATGGAATCATCGAGAAAAACATGAATTTGGATATTTCTTTATATATGCAAGAAAGATTTAATGAATTAAACATTCCAAATGCAATGACAAGAACAACTGATGAAGCGATTACGCCAGCAAACAGAGTTGCCCGGATGCGTAATGCTTTTGGTGCTCAAAGAGGGGTTATTCTAATCTCAAATCATATTAACGCTGGCGGCGGTAATGGCGCAGAAGTAATTTTTCCGTTACGCGATCAACCTACTTATTCGCAGATGATATTAGATGAAATCCGTAAAACTGGACATCCGGTACGAAGAGTATTCCAAAAACCTTCAACTACAAATCCTAATTTAGATTTTTTCTTTATGCTTCGTGATACAGCTCCGATGCAAGCTGTTTTGATGGAATATGGGTTTTTAGATAATCCAGCAGATGCTCAGAGACTGAAAGATAACTGGAAAACTTTAGCCGAAGCGGTTATTATCGCAACCTGTGAATTTACTGGCTGTCCATATAGTCCGCCTTATAGCGATGATTCGATTTATGTTGTGCAATCAGGAGATACTTTATGGAGCATTGCTCAAAGATTTAATACTACTGTAGCTGATTTAATGCAAATTAATAATCTGCAATCACAATCTTTAAGAGTTGGTCAAATTCTAAAGATTCCTAATGCTGGCGGACCACCACCCCAACAAACTTTTACTTATACAGTTGTGGCGGGAGACTCGTTATGGGCGATTGCTAATCGTTTTAATACATCGGTAGCGGTAATAAGAAGTTTAAATAATTTAACGAGTGATGTTGTGTTTATTGGTCAAAGATTAAATATTCCAGGTAGTGAGCAAACACCAAAACCGCCAACCCAAGAAACATTTACCTATACGGTTGTAGCGGGAGATTCATTATGGTCAATTGCGAATAGATTTAATACAACTGTTGCGATTATCAGAAGTCTAAATAATTTGACAAATGATAATTTATTCGTCGGTCAAAGATTAACGATTCCAGGAAGCGAACAGACACCTCCGCCATCATTTACCTATACAGTTGTGGCAGGAGATTCATTGTGGTCGATAGCCAATAGGTTTAACACGACTGTTGCGGAAATCAGGAGGATAAATAATTTAACAAATGACAACTTATTCTTAGGACAAAAATTAATTATTCCTGGTAATCAATCGGGGTATAGGATGTATACAGTTGTGGCAGGAGATTCATTGTGGTCAATAGCCAATCGTTTTAATAAAACTGTTGCGGAAATCCGAACTTTGAATAACTTGATGACAGATGCTTTGACTATTGGTCAGCAGCTAAAAATACCTCTTTAATGATTTAGGATTAAGAATTGTATTTTAAAATAAATAGTTTCTTGCTTGTGGCAAGAAACTTTTTCTTTTATTCATTAGGGATTTATATTTTCATCTTATAACAATATTTATACTTAATATTATTTATACTACACACGCGCATATCCGTGAATTTTTCTCAAATTTACCCTAAAACCATTGCTTTATTTGCTTTATCTAGAACATTTTTTTTAAGCTAAAAAAAATTAAAAATAATTCTTGTTTTTACTAGATTTTAGTGTTATAATAACCTCATATACTTAGCAAGAAACGAGGTGAAAAATGAGCATCTTGGTAATAGAAATAATCGCTTGTTCCAGACTAAGACAGGAAAGATTGATTCAGATATAAATGCCAGTTTAAATATATGGCAAAAAGTAAACCCAAAGACGATGAAGTAATTCAGAGTTTGAGGAATAGCGGTCTAACAACACCCATAAGATTACAAGTAACACTGTAATTTCTTATAAAGATAGGCATCAGCCCCGTAACGAAAATTTTTTTCGTTTTGTTCATTAAGGCTGATTTGCAGTATAATATTATAAATGGAGTGATTGAAATGCAGGAAATACTTTCTAATTTTAATATCAAAGGTAAATTTATCTCTTGTGTTAATTTTGGTTTAGGGGATATTAATCTTTCTTATGAAGTTATTTTTAATGAAAACGGAACTCCTAAAAAATATTTATTACAAAGAATAAATCACAAGGTTTTTCGAAATATCGAGGGACTAATCAATAATATTTCCCTGGTCACAGAATATCTTAAAAATAAAATTCTTGAAGAAGGCGGAAACCCAACACGAGAAACTTTAACTTTAATCAAAACTAAAAATGGCCAGAACTTTTATTATGACGAAGAAGTAAAAAAATACTTTCGACTTTATCTTTTTATTGAAGAGGCGATTACTTTTGAAAAGACTGATGATTTAGCAGTCTTAAAAGAAGCTGGTCGGGCTATTAGTCATTTTGTAGAACAGTTAGCGGATTTTGACAATTCTCAGTTAATAAGCGTCATTCCAAACTTGCATAACTCAGTCAGGCATTATGAAAATTTATTTGACTCTTTAAAGAAAGATAATTTTTATCGCAGTAAATTAATTGAACAGGAAGTAGCCTTTGTAAAAGAACGAGAAAGCGAACTTCATGTTATTAAGAATCTAATTGCAAATCAAAAAATTCCTTTAAGAGTAACCCATAATGATACTAAACTTAATAACATTCTTTTTGAGTCAAAAAATAAAAAAGCAATTTGCATAATTGATTTAGATACTATTATGCCAGGAACAGTACTTTTTGATTATGGTGATGCAATTCGTTATGCAGCTTCGACTAGCTTAGAAGACGAAAAAGATTTATCTAAAGTTAAGTTAGATATCAAAAAATTTGAAGCTTTTACCGAAGGTTATTTAACTGCTGGACCACTTGTTTTAAATCAAACAGAATTAGACTATTTAGTATTTGCGGCTAAAATTGTGACATTAGAATGTGGAATTCGTTTTCTGACCGATTTTTTAAATGGTGATGTATATTTTAAAACTTCTAGGGCCCAACAGAATCTAGACCGGGCACGCACACAATTTAAATTAGTTGAAGAAATGGAAAAACATTATGAAACTTTATTGACAATTGTCCAAAAAATAAGAATAGGAAAAGGTAAATAAATGGATACAAATTATCTGCTAAATGAATTGTTAAATTATGGAATTGATAATCTTGGTTTGGATAATTATGAAGTTTATTTTCGTATAAATGAACTAAGGCGTTTGTTTAAACTAAACGAATTAAAATTTAGCCGAATCAAAAATAAAGAAGAATTACCAGATCTGTTATTGGAAAACATAACAAAAAGAGCGCTCGATTTAAAGATAGAAATGATTTCAGAAGCTCATTTTAAAGATCAACTTATGGGAATTGTTACACCATCACATGAAGCAGTTGTTCAAAAATTCTTTACGTATTCTGATCCAAAGGAAGCGACTAACTATTTATATAACTTAGGAGTAAAAAATTATTATATTCAGAAAACGGCTATTGACCGCAATATTTTTTTTGGTAACGATAAAGTTGAATTCATAATTAATCTTAGCCGTCCGGAAAAAGATAACAAACAAACTGCTAAACTCTTAGAAACCAAAAAAATTGATTTTCCGGCTTGTATGTTATGTTTAGAGAATCTAGGATATGAAGGCAGAGATAATTATCCAGCTCGTTATTCAATTAGAATAATACCCTTAACTTTGGGTAATGAACGTTGGTTTATGCAGTTTTCGCCTTATTCTTATTTTCCGGAACATGCAATTTTAATTAATGAAAAACATCAAAATATGGTTGTCAATGAGCAAACATTTAGTAAGATGCTGGATTTTGTTAAAGTTCTTCCGCATTATTTTGTTGGCTCAAATGCTTCGTTACCAATTATCGGTGGCAGCATTTTAAATCACGAGCATTATCAAGCGGGAAGCTATCACACACCGCTTCGCAAGAGTACCGAGAAAAGATTGCTTTTAAAAACCAATGAGGTTTTTCTTTATGAAATTGACTGGTTTTTAAGAAGCATCCGTCTTAAATCGGAAAATCCGGAAAAACTAAGAGCAATAGTAACAAAAGTTAATGATTTTTGGGAAAATTATAGCGATGAGACTGCAGGTATTAAAGCTAAAACTGGCACTACTCAGCATAGCGCTTTAACTCCTTTTTGTTATAAGGAAGGAAATTATTATGTCTTTGATTTAATATTCCGTAATAACTATACTAATAAAAAATATCCCGATGGTGTTTTTCATGTTGCGCCAGAATATCAAAATATCAAGAAAGAAGCAATTGGTCTTTTGGAAGCCAGTGGTTACTTTGTTTTACCAGGACGTTTAAAAGCAGAAATTGAAAGAATTGCTAAAGTATTAGTTGCTAATGAAGCAAAAATTAGTGCCGATGAAAGTCCTCTGAACAAACATTATCGCTTAATTCAAGATGTTATAGATAAATTCGGTATTCCTGAAAATTTAGATGAAGCTGAAGAAAATATAAAAAATACTATTCTTGATACATGCGCAAAAATTTTAGCAAGTGCCAGCTGTTTTAAAGCTACTATAGCTGGAGACAAAGCATTTGAAAAACTTATTAAAACTTTAGAAGGAGTATTGTTATAAATGAAGATATTAGTAACTGGTGGAGCTGGGTTTATAGGATCCCATACATGTGTAGAATTACTTAAAGATAAAGGTACAGAAATAGTTATTATTGATAATTTAAGAAATTCTAAAAAAGAGGCAATTAATAGAATTGAGAAAATTAGTAGTCGCAAGGTTAAATTTTATCAAAATGATTTATTAGATAAAACGAGTCTAGAGTCAATATTCAGTACAGAAAATATTGACGCTGTCATCCATTTTGCGGCACTTAAAGCTGTTGGAGAATCAGTAAGTATGCCTTTAGAATATTACGAAAACAATTTAAACAGCACAATCAATCTTTTAAATTGTATGAAGAAGTTTAATGTGAAAAAAATTGTTTTTTCTTCATCTGCGACTGTCTATGGTAATCCTGAAAGCAATCCGATTTCAGAAACTGCCAAACTTAATTGCACTAATCCTTATGGAAGAACAAAACTATTTAATGAGGAAATCCTTAAAGACTTTGCGACTGCGAATAATGCTTTTGGGATAGTGCTTTTACGCTATTTTAATCCGATTGGAGCCCATGCTTCTGGACTAATCGGTGAAGATCCACAAGGCATTCCGAATAATTTAGTACCTTATATTAGTCAGGTGGCTTCAGGCAAACTAGAAACGTTAAAAGTTTTCGGTAACGATTATAACACAAAGGATGGTACAGGTGTTCGCGATTATATTCATGTTGTTGATTTAGCTCATGGTCATGTATTAGCCTTAAAAAAACTAGAAAGCTCTAAAGGTGTCTTAACTTATAATCTTGGGACAGGCAGAGGCTATTCAGTCCTTGAAGTTCTAAAGGCTTTTGAAAATACTTTAGGAAAGCCAATTCCGCATGTCTTTTTTGAGAGACGACCAGGAGATATTGCTGTTTGTTATGCTAATCCGGAAAAGGCAGAAAAAGAATTAGGCTTTAAGGCCGCATACGATTTAAATGTGATGGTTAAAGATGCCTGGAATTGGCAGAAGAACAATCCAGAAGGGTATAAAAACTAAAGGAGTTATAGATTATGCTGCAATTAAAAGGAATCAAAAAGAATTATAAAGTTGGCGATAGTTATGTTAAAGCTCTTAAGGGTGTAGATATTGAATTCAGAAAAAATGAATTTGTTTCAATCTTAGGACCTTCTGGCTGTGGTAAAACAACAATGCTTAACTTAATTGGTGGGTTAGACAAATATACGGAAGGCGATTTATTAGTTAATGGTAAATCAACAAGAATGTTTAAAGATAAAGAATGGGACTATTATCGTAATAGTACAATTGGTTTCGTCTTTCAAAGCTATAATTTAATCTCTCACCAAACAGTCTTAGATAATGTCAGTATTGCGATGACTTTATCAGGGGTTGGCATTGAAGAAAGAAAACAAAGAGCTACAGAAGCTTTGAATAAAGTTGGTCTACATGATCAATTACATAAAAAGCCTAATCAGCTTTCTGGGGGTCAGATGCAAAGAGTTGCAATCGCCAGAGCTTTAGTGAATGGGCCAAAAATTTTATTAGCTGATGAGCCTACTGGAGCCCTTGATAGTTCTACTAGTCTTCAGGTAATGAATATATTAAAAGAAATCAGTAAAGAAATGCTGGTTATTATGGTTACACACAATAATGACCTAGCAGAAAGATATAGCGATCGTATCGTTAGAATCTTAGATGGTGAAATTATTGATGATACTAAACCTGTCTTTAATGAAGCTATCAAAGATGAAGGTGAAAAATTAGTTAACAGAAAAACTTCAATGTCTTATCTGACAGCTTTAAAACTCAGTTTCAAGAACTTAATGACAAAAATGAAAAGAACGATTATTACGGCTTTAGCAGGAAGTATCGGAATAATCGGGATTGCTTTGGTTTTAGCGATTAGAAGTGGGATGACAGATTTTGTCACGGATATGCAAAGTGACTCTTTAGCTGGCTTTCCAATCACAATTGACCGAACGCCTATCTCAATCCAAAGACCAGCACAAGGAAATTGGACAGCCTTTCCAACGAGGGAAGAGCTTTATTTCATGATGAATCCGACTCCGCGTACAAATATCTTCAGCGATGAACTTTTTGCGCATATTGAAAATATGAATTCAGATTGGTATAATGCGATTAGTTTTACCCAAGGAATTAATATGAATGTAACGGCCAGAGGCCATGATGGAGTATTCCGCCGAATTTCTACAGCTACTGGAAGCGGGTTCTCAAATGCTTTGTTTCAGGAAATGCCTAATAATAACGATTTTATTCTCAATCAATATGATATATTAAACGGGCGTTTGCCAGAAGAAGCCAATGAAATGGTTTTGATTGTCGACCGCTACAATCGTATAGAAGAAAGACTTTTAACGGCACTTGGTTTTGATCGTCAAGATCAAACAACTTTTTCGTTTAATGATTTTATGGGTCATTCGATAAGAGTAATACATAATGATGATTTCTATGCTCCAAATGGCGATTTATTCAATTCGAGTAATGTCTTTAATCAAGCAATGTGGGATAGTTCAAGAAGTCATGAAATTACCGTTGTAGGTATTATCAGAGTAAAAGAATCCGCATCTTCCGAAATGCTTTCCAGAGGTTTTGGCTTTACTAGAGCCTTAACAGAAAAAGTGTTAGCTGAGGCAAAAACCTCTCAAATTGTTGAAGCGCAACTAACACGACCAACTGTTGATATTTTTACAGGCAATCCTTTGCCGGCTGCCAGTTTTCAAAATCGCATGCAACAACTTGGTGGTGATCATACACCAATTGGCATCCAGATTTTTCCGCGCTCATTTGAAGCTAAAGAAGAAATTAAGCTTCATTTAGATGCTTTTAATGAAATGCAAACTTTTGAAGAGCTTCGAATTGTTTATACCGATTTAGCCGAAATGATTACTAATATGGTCTCGACTTTAATTGATACAATTGCCATTGTTTTAAGTGCTTTTGCTTTATTATCTTTAGTTGTATCTTCAATTATGATTGGAATCATTACTTATGTTTCGGTTATCGAAAGGACAAAAGAAATAGGAATACTAAGAGCAATTGGGGCTCGTAAGAAAGACATTTCGCGAGTCTTTAATGCCGAAACAATAATAATTGGTTTTGTGGCAGGCTCTTTAGGAATAGCGATTGCTTTAATTCTTTCCATTCCGATTAATATCATTGTACATAGTTTATCAGGGGTCAGAAATATTTCTTCATTACCAATCTGGCAAGCGATTGTTCTGGTTTTAGTAAGCATGACTCTAACATTCTCATCAGGCTTAATTCCATCAAGAATTGCAGCAAAAAAAGATCCGGTTGTAGCATTAAGAACCGAATAATATAATTATGGCATGTCTCAAACCTGAGATGTGCTTTTATTAAGGATAATAAATAAAGGCCAAAATCAAATTAAAAAAAGTAAGCACAGAATATAATTTTATTCAAGATTAATTACTTAAACAAAAGGCATTCCAAAAAAGGATGCCTTTTGTTATATTAGTTGGCTTAAATACAAAAAGTTGCATATAATGGAATTGATTTAATATTATTCTCAAAGCCAAAATTTTTCAAAGAAATTCTTATGGAATAACTTGGATGATATTTATCAATAAATATTTTCAGACTTCTTGATTTTGTTCTTATTCCTGCTTTTACTTCGACAGCAATAATTTCATTGCCTTTTTGCAATACAAAATCTATTTCTGCTAAAGCATCGCTAGTCCAGTAGAAAAGGCCATACTGCTTAGCCGCAAAAGTTTGTGCAACAAAATTTTCAGCTAATGCACCAAGGAAAATATTGTCAATTTCTCCAGCAGAAAGAATTACTTGTGAAGATATTCCGCTTTTCATAGTTAAAAGGCCCACATCGCCCATGTATAGTTTAAAGTTTGACAAATCCCTGTAAACAGAAATAGGCATGGAGCCAGTTTCTATACGTTCGCACTTTAATACGATATTCGCAAAACGTAACCAATCAATAGAAGAACCAAAAATATTAGCTGTGCCACCTTTTTGTGCAAGTTTATATTGGAACTTTCTATTATCTTTCGCAAGTTGTACAGGAATGGAATCATAAGCTGAAAGAATTTTAACACTTTCGCTTTTAGTGGCATACTTTGACATATCCGCAATATAATCGTTAACAATATTTCTTTGCGCTTCTGGCACAAGTACGAAGCTCTTAGTATCGACATACTCGAGAACAGCTTTAGGCATACCTCCAATAATTAAATATATTTTATATAAGTCGAGGGCATGCAAGTGAAGGGCTTCTGGAAGAGGCTTATTTGTATGATAAGAGTGTTCTATTTCCTCACAAAGTTTCTCTTCATTTAATGCCCACAAAAATTCCTCAAAATCAATAGGAAAAAGTGTCATTGACTTTACTTTTCCGACTGGAAAAGAATATTTTTCTCTATTTATTGCAACGCCTAATAAACTTCCAGCGCAAGCAATGTGATATTCTGGGATGTTTTCATTAAAATACTTGAGCGAAGTTAATGCTCTTTCACAACTTTGAATTTCATCAAAAATCACAAGTGTATCTCCTGGAAGAATTCTTTCATTACTAAGTGTCTCTAAGTAGCGGATAAGACGTATAGGATCAATATTTTCGGTAAAGTAAGAACTAATATTTTTATTGATTTCGAAATTTATATAAACTACATTTTTATAATATTTTTTTCCGAATTCCCTTAAAATGTAAGTTTTTCCGACTTGTCTTGCGCCATATAATAATAACGGCATTCGATTCAAACTTTGTTCTTTCCAGGCAACAAGTTTATCTGTAATCCTGCGTCTCATAAAATCACCCTATTAATTTATCGATTATTTATAAATAAATTATATTTTATTTTAACACTTAGTAACAATTAAGTCAATAAAAATCAGAATATTTTGATTTTTATTGACTTAAATTTCAAAATTATGCCTTTTTATTGAAAAAAGAGCTAACTGAAAATCATAATAAAATTTAAGATTTCAATAGCTTTTTAAGGACATTTATTTGTTTTATCGCATTGTGAGAAGTAAGAGGTGCATTATCCATTATTAAAAGATATTTAGAGTTGTAATCTTTTATAGCATTTATATGGGCCAGCTTAAGTTTCAAGGTTTTTCCATCAGCATCTATAATAGTGGAAGAAACCTGAAAGTATTCGTCTCCTTCATTACTTATTGCGATAAATTAAGCTTCGTTTTTTTCAATTTTGCTAACCTCTGCGTAAAAGTTCCAGAAAAACAATGTTTTCAAGAATATGAGGTTGTAGTAAAAACAAGGATTAATTTAAACTTTTTATTTGTTAAGAAAACATTCTAGATAAAGCAAATAAAACTATCGTTTTAAAGTTAAATTTGAGCAAAATTCTTGCATACGCTGGATGAAAATAGAAATCCCTAATGAATAAAAAATGATATCCCCTTAGTTTTAGAGAATATCATTTTATAATTTAATTACATTCGATTTTGTTTCTTGTAAAAAACTTTTGAATTTCAACTGTTATTAGTTGTAGAGAAGCTAAACCAATAATAATTAACCAATGCCAGATGCTTAAATTAACAACACTAAATACATTAGCAATCGGTGGAATTAAGGCTACCGCAAGTGTGATTAGTATTGAGAATAAAGCACTATAGAAAATTGCTTTATTTGATAAGAAGCCAATTTTAAAGATTGATTTCTGGCTTCTGATATTAAAGATATTTATAACGGAAGCCCATGATAAAACAATAAATGCCATTGATATTCCGACTTCACGGCTTGGCTCAATGCTTTGAACAATCTCAAATTTATAACCGATAAAGAAAGCCAGTAGCGTTAGTATTGAAAAAGTTAGTGAACGTTGAAATATTTTAAAACCTAAACCATTAGCGAAAATACTGGTATTTTTAGGTAGAGGCTTACATTTCATAATTCCTTCTTCAGGTTTTTCAAAACTAATAAAGAATCCTGGAATTCCATCTGAAACAACATTAATAAGTAGAATTTGCACCGCAAGAATCGGAGCGCCCCAACCAAGGATAACTCCAGTTAACATTATAAAAATCTGCGCAAAGTTAACACTTAACAAAAAGTAAACAGTTTTTCGGATATTAGCATAAGAAGTACGACCTTCCGCAATTGCATCAACGATTGTCGCAAAGTTATCATCAGTTATAATCATATCCGCTGCGTTTTTTGTAACTTCGGTACCAGTTATACCCATCGCTACACCAACATCAGCTGCTTTTAAGGCTGGAGCATCGTTGACTCCGTCGCCTGTCATGGCGATAACTTCACCATGTTTTTCCCAGGCTTTTACGATATTTATCTTATCTTCTGGGCTAACCCGTGCATAAACGGATATTTCACGAACTTGCTCGAATAATTCAGTTTCAGTCATATTACTTAAATCAGAACCAGTAAGAGCCCGATCGCCATCTTGAAAAATACCAATTTCTTTAGCTATCGCTTTTGCAGTAACAACATGATCACCTGTAATCATTACCGTTCTGATGCCGGCTTCTTTAGCTAACTGAACAGCCATTTTACTTTCTGGCCGCGGAGGATCAATCATTCCGACTAAACCCATGAAAATTAAATCTTTTTCTAAAGCTTCAACACTTAAATCAGTTGGAAGAGTATCATATTTTTTATATCCGATGGAAATAACACGTAAAGCCTGTTCACCAAATGAATCGTGAATTTCTGTTGCTTTTTTTCTTAAATCAGCTGTCCAGCTAACGGGAATGCGATCAAAGGCACCTTTAGTAACTACAAGATAACCATCATCTACATGATGAACAGTTGTCATTCTTTTACGAGTTGAATCGAATGGTAACTCATGAACTCTTGGATATTGACGTTCTGCATCAACTCTTGTTAAGCCTTTATCATGGAGCAAGCGAATAATTGCCAGTTCAGTAGGATCACCAACAACTTTTTCTTCATCACCATTAATTTCGATTGTGGCATTACTACAAGATGCAAGAAGTTCAATTAAATGAATTTCTTTAACATCAAATTCTTCAGAGGCAGCTTTTGGATTCATGTCAACATGCCAAATTTGCTGGATACGCATGATGTTTTGTGTCAATGTACCAGTCTTGTCAGAACAGATTACAGAAGTATTACCAACAGTTTCTACAGCAGGAATTTTTCTGATAATCGTATTTTTCTTAACCATCTTATGAACACCATGAGATAAGATCATTGTTACGATAATCGGCAATGTCTCAGGAACGGCCGCAACACCTAAGGAAACGCCTACTAATAACATTTCTGGTATTGAACCATCATGAACTAGCGTTCCGATTAAGAAAATTATGAAACCGGCCACTAATGCTACAATGCTGAGTCTTTTCGCTAATTGACTTAGCCGGATTTGTAATGGTGTTTTAATTTTGCTAGTACTGTTAAGAAGTCCAGCAATTTTACCCATTTCTGTATTCATAGCAGTTTCCACAACAATAGCTTTAGCCCGGCCACCAGTGACTAGACAACCAGAATAAATCATATTAATCCTATCGCCTAATGTCACGTTTTCAGCTATCTCAGCATTTGGATCTTTTTCAATTGGCGCACTTTCGCCAGTTAAACTCGATTCAACAACCTGTAAGCTGCTTGCTTCAATTAGTCTGGCATCGGCACTAATCATATCACCAGCATTAACTTCAATAATATCGCCTGGAACTAATTGATTGGCATCAATTTTTTGTTTTGTTCCGTCGCGAAGAACTGTCGTTTGGCTAGAATTTAGCTTTTTTAAAGCATCAAGTGCTTTTTCTGCTTTATTTTCCTGATAAATCCCTAAAATTATATTTATAACAACAATTGACAAAATAACAAAAACTTTAGGCCAACCTTCACCTGTAGTTATTGCCATATAAGCGGCAATTGAGGCAGCTATTATTAAAATTATAGCAGTTATTTCCATTAAATGATGTAAAATCTTTTGGAAAATATTTTCCTTTTTGGCTTCCTCAAATTCATTTAATCCGTATTTTTTTATTCTGTTTTCAACGTCGGTTTTACTGAGTCCTTTTTCGGCGTTACTTTCTAGTTTTTCTAGAACTTCCTCTTTAGTTTCTTTTACCCACAACATCAAATTCAGCTCCTTTCTTTAGTTTACTAAAATTTTTTTTAATCATTAGGATTTTCTATTTTCATCTTATAACAAATTTATACTTTAATATTATCTATGTTATACACGCGTATATATGAGAGAATTTTTTTCTCAAATTTAACCCTAAAACCATAGTTTTATTTGCTTTATCTATAACATTTTTTCAAGCTGAAAAAAATTAAAAATAATTCTTGTTTTTACCAGACTTTAGTGTTATAATAAGCTCATATTCTTAACAAGAATCGAGGTGAAAGATGAGCATCTTGGTAAGAGGAATAATCGCTTATTCCAGACTAAGACAGGAAACTTATTAATTCAGATATTAATGCCAGTTTAAATATAATGGTAAAAAGTAAACCCAAAGACGATGAAGTAATTCAAAGTTTGAGGAATAGCGGTCTAACAACACCCATAAGATTATAGGTAACACCGTAATTTCTTATAAAGATAGGCATTAGCCCGTAACGAAATTTATTTTCGTTTTGTTCCTTGCTAAAAAACCATAACAATTATACCATTTGATAATTAAAATGTAAATAAAAACCATCAGAAAGCGACTGGCATAATCTGATATTTATTTTCCGCATTACCAAAGAAAAAGAGGAAATATTGAGATTCTACAGAAAAAAATCTTCGATTAGGAATTTTTATTTACTTCGTCGCGCTTAAGTGATTCTTTATTATAATAAAAGCGAAATCTTACGCCATTTTTGATATTATCCATTCGAAAACGAATATCAAAGCTGTTTAAGATTTGTTTAACAATAAAGAGACCAAGGCCACTACCTTCAGTTTTTGTGCCTTTTTGTCCAGACTTATCAATACGATAAAATGGTTCAAAGATATTTGTTAATTCATTAGTTGGGATTTGAACACCATAATTTATGATTTCAAAAATGAGATTGATAGAATTTTCTTTAACCGATAATTCAATAATATTACCAGAAGGAGTATATTTTGTTGCATTTAGAATAACATTTCTGATGACTGTTGCGATTTGTTTTATATCGCAGAACATCATTGAATTAATATTTTTTTCATGTAGGATAACCTTTAAATTATTGGTTTTAAAAATATTAACAAAAGAATCCAATATTTCATTAGTTAAATCGTAAAGATCGAAAACTTGATATTCTAATTTAAAGTCTTCGGTTTCTCTTTCATAGATTTTAATAGTTTCTTCAATCATAATTGAAGTCTTTTTTATTTCAGCTAAGGTATTTTCTAGCTCTTTATTGTAATCCTCTTCGTTAAATACACCATCTAAAATTGCTGATATTGTTGCTTCGATGATAAATAGAGGCGTCTTCATTTCATGAGATAAAGAGGCCACAAGATCTTTCTTTAATAAGTTTTCTGCTTCGATTTTTTGATTTTTATCACGAAGAATCTGAATGTTTTTTTCTAAGTTTGTACTTAGTTTATTAATACTTTTAGTTAAGATTCTCGTTTCTTTATTAGTTTTTTTAGTGGCGATAGAAGTGAATTCCAGATTAGAGATTTGTGTTGCGATTTCTGAAATTTGTAGTATCGGCTGACTAATAATCTTCATTAAATAAAAGGAAACAATAAAAACAATAAAGGCAATAAGAATAAATATGTAAGTATTGTAAAGAAATAAGGTCTGTAAAATATCGGCAGTAGCGAGGATAGTTACAAAATGAAAAAGAAAGTAAGTTTCCTCGCCAATATCAATGCGGGTAATAATAAAAATTTCTGATTGATTTTCGGAGGTAATTGCATCCGTAAAAGATGCATGATTAGCAAGAGCGGTAATTTGAGTAAAGTTTTCCGTTTTTAAGCGCTGTAAGGCACTTAACGCGGTAATATCGGTTTTAAAATGCGAATTTAGGGTCGTGGGCTTATTGATTGCGCTGATAGAACCTGATTTAAAATAGTAAAACTCTGCTTCAAAAAAACGATATTGGATGCCACTTGTTAAATCATTTATAAAAGCTGGATAATGATTACCTCTTGTATCTGTAACATAATGAATTTCTAATAAATCGCCTAAATCAAACATATATAAACCATTAACTAAAATGAATTCCCGATTACCAACAGTTATAACATAGGAATTACTTTCAAGACGATACATCTCTAGGTTTGAATCTAAAATAATTGAGGAAATCTTTTTATTCATGTAAAGGTTGAATGAATAATCGAAAAAATCCGCTGTACTTTCTACTCTTTGAATTTCATCGTTTACAGCATTTCGATAGTTTAATACTTGTCTTTGAATGAAATAATTGGAAAAAAGGATGTTTGCAATTATAATTTGTAAAAGAAAAAAGACAACAAAAAGAATCCCGATAATACAAAAAAGCTGGGTTGTAATCGACCACAGCGTTGGATTTAAGAAACGAAACCGGCGGAGAAACCTTTTAGTCCGGGTGTTCATAAACTATACTTCAAAACGATAACCGACACCAAAAACTGTTTTGATGTAGTCGTAGTTCTTCAGTAGTTTCCGAAGATTTTTAACATAAGTATCGATTATCCGATCATCTATGTAGACACTTTCTCCCCATATTTCATCTAACAATAAATTTCTTGGACAAATCTTATTAACATTTCGGGCAAAGAAAAGCAGAAGATCGTATTCGGTTTTGGAAAGTTTAAGTTCGTCGCCAGCTAAAAAAATCTTATGTTCATCTATTTTTATAAGCAGTTCTCCAACTTTGACTTCGGTAATAACAGAAATATCGTCTTTTTGTTTTTCAAGAATATTCTTTATTTTAGCAATTAATACTTTAGGACTGACTGGCTTAACAACATAGTCGTCGATCTTAAAAGTATAACCCTTAAGTATATCCTCCTCTGATTGTAGAGCCGTAAGCATGATGATTGGCACATTAGAAACAGCGCGAACTTCTTTAGCTACTTCCCAGCCATCTTTTAAAGGCATCATGATATCTAAACAGATTAAATGGGGACTTGTCTCTTTAAAAAGCTTCAGGGCTTCAATGCCATTATAGGCTGAAAAAGTTTCGATTCCTTCTTTTTCTAGATACATATTTATTATTTTAGAAATCTTAACTTCATCCTCAACAATTAATACACGGTATTTTTTCAAATTTACTCACCTAATATTATTATACTTTATATTTGGCATTTAATAAATAATATTTTTACATTTTTAGGTGATTTTGGTAAAAAGATTTGAACTATTTAGGCTTTTATGTTATAATCATTGCATCAGGAGCGATAAATATGGTTAAAATAAATGAAAGATATTACGCCAAAATAACAAGTGAGCCTTTTGAAGTCCAAGAGATTGACGGTAAGAATATCGAGCTGCATAAAATGAACGAAAATAGCTTTTATGCTCAGTTTGCTAATCAAGGCCGTTTTTTTTTCTGGTCAACGAAAGACAGTGTCAATTATAAACTAGTAATTGAGTATGGTTATTATGAGGCAATGAAAGCATTATATACAAAGGAAATCAATCTGATTTGGCTAGCTTATTACGAAGAATCAGAAAAAGCCCGTAAAAGAATATTCACTAAAATTGTTTTGCCGGTTTTAATTGTTTATGTAATACTTACGTTATTATTATTCACTTTGCTAGATGATGATACACACCGGATGATTGCTTTAATTGGATCTTTAGCTTTTGTATTTATTGGTAGCCGTTTTTTAAGCTCGTCAATGAGAAGAAAGTTTATGGCTCAACATGTTGAGACTATGGATAAAATTAAAAAAGTATTAGGCAAGAAGCAGTTTGAAAAATTAGCAGATATTCAAGATAAATACCGCCGAAACTTCTTTAAAATAGAAGAAGAGGTTGAAGAACAAGTAGCGCTTGAATATGTTGAGGAAGAAAATGTTGAAGATGTTATTGAAGAAAAAGAGGTAAGTGAAGAGGCAAATGAATAATAAAGATTTGGCTTTAATTAGTGATGCCGCAAAATTTTTAAGTCTAGATATGATTGATAAGGCAGAAAGCGGTCATCCAGGAATCGTTTTATCAGCGGCAGAGATAATGACGACACTTTTCTGTCGACATTTAAGAATCGATAGTAATAATCCAAATTGGACTAATCGTGATAGATTTATATTATCAGCTGGTCACGGATCCTCAATTCTCTATAGTTTAATGCATTTAAGAGGATTTGACTTTACTATTAATGACCTAAAAAACTTTCGCCAATTAGGCAGTAACACACCAGGTCATCCAGAAAAAAATGAAAAATTAGGCATTGATTGTTCAACAGGACCTTTAGGTCAAGGAATTGCGATGGCTCTGGGCATGGCGATTGGCGGTTATCATTTAGATAAAACCTACAATCAAAAAGACATAAGCATTTTTGATGCAAAAATTTATGTCTTATGCGGTGATGGTGACCTTCAGGAAGGCATTGCTTTAGAAGCATTTAGCCTTTTAGGAACACTTGGTTTAAATAATGTTATCTTTTTATATGATTCTAATGATATTCAGCTTGACGGCCGGGTAGATATTGTTAATACGGAAAATGTTCGGATGAAGTTTGAAAGTATGAATTTCTTTTATCAGGAAGTTAAGGACGGACATAATTTTGATGCGATTAATGAAGCAATTCTAAAAGCAAAAGCAGAAGATAATCGTCCGTCTATCATTGAATTCAGGACTAAGATAGGATATAAGACTGATCTCGAAGGAACAGAAAAATGTCATGGTAGTCCGCTTGGTAAAGAGCGAACAGAAAAGTTAAAGGCTCTTTTGGAATGGAATCATCCGCCTTTTACAGTTCCAGAAAAAACATATAAACTAATGGAGCGAGTAAATAATTATTTTCATGAAGAATTTCTTGCGCACGATAAAAAGCGGAAGAAATTTGAAACTAAATATCCAGAAATCTATAAAGAAGTTGCTTTTGTTTTCGGAGAGAAGAAGCAATATGATTTTTCGGAGTTTGCACCATTTCCAATAGGTTTTAGTGATGCGACAAGAAATGTAGCCGGACAAATCTTAGATAAACTAACAATGCATAATTCAGAGTTTATCGGAGGATCAGCAGATGTCAGTTCTTCAACGAAAGTAAAAGGAGCAGGAGGCATATTTTCTAAAGAAAATGCTAAAGGCAGACATTTAATGTTTGGAGTTCGCGAGCATGCGATGGCCGCAGCGATAAACGGCTTGAACCTTTTTGCTAATTTCCAAAGTTATTGTGGTTCTTTCTTTGTTTTCGCTAATTATATGATTCCAGCAATCAGAATGTCAGCGTTGATGAACTTGCCAGTAAGGTATATTTTCTCGCATGATTCTCTTTATGTAGGAGAAGACGGACCGACTCATCATCCCGTAGAGCATTTAGTTCAGCTACGTAGTATTCCTGGCTTTAACGTTATGCGTCCGGCTTCAGCTAATGAGACTTTACTTTGTATGAAAATTGCCTTTAACGGTGACTTTCCTTCGGCAATTTGTCTGACAAGACAAAATATTGTTGATCAGGGCTTATATGATCCAGAAGGTGTTAGTAAAGGAGCATATATTTATGCTAAGGAAGAAGGTCCTTTAGATGGAATTGTTGTCGCAACTGGTAATGAAGTTAATCTAGCTTTAAAAGTTAAAGATGCATTAGCTAAAAAGAATATATTCATACGTGTTGTTTCAATGCCTTCCGATTATTTATTTGATTTGCAAAATGAAAAATATCAGAATAGTATAATCCCAGATAGTTGTTCTAAAACAGTTTTTCTGGAGATGGGAAGTGTTTATGCCGGGTATAAATATTGCCGGCATGTCTATGGCCTCAACCGCTTTGGTAAAAGTGGTAAAATGCAGGATGTTGCGGCTTTTTACAAGTTTACCGAAGAAGACTTTATTGAATACTATCTTGCATTAAAATAAGAAAATGCCGCCCGAAAGGACGGTATTTTTTAAGGAGAAGAATAGATATGATGGATTACCATTTCCAAAAAGGTTGGATTGAATTAATTTGTGGTTCAATGTTTGCGGGGAAAAGCGAAGAATTAATCAGACGCATTCAAAGAATTAAATATGCTAAGAAAAAAATTCAAGCGTTTAAACCGGTTGTCGATAACCGCTATGCAATTGATGAAATTGTGAGTCATGATAATAATCGCGTTAAGTCAATTTGCATTACAAAAGCCTCAGATATCATTCAATTTTTGGATTCCGATACATATGCAATTGCGATTGATGAAGTTCAATTTCTAGATATGGGCATTATAGAAGTTGCTGAAGAATTAGCTGATAAAGGTATAAGAGTTATTCTGGCAGGTTTAGATAAAGACTTTAGAGGAGAACCTTTTGGTCCTATGCCTTTTCTATTGGCTAGAGCGGAACATATTTTAAAACTTACAGCAATTTGTACAGTTTGCGGGGGTCCAGCAACAAGAAGTCAGAGACTTGTAAATGGGGAAGAAGCAAAATATGATGAGCCTTTGATTATTTTAGGAGCTAAAGAGGCATACGAACCAAGATGCCGACATTGCCATAAAATCGTAAAATGAAAAATCATGAGTATTTTATGCGTTTAGCTTTAAAAGAAAGCAAAAAAGCGCAAATAAAAGGTGATATTCCAGTTGGCTGCATTATAGTTAAAGAAGGAAAGATCATTGCAAGAGCTCATAATCAACGGGAATTAAAGCAAATATCTACTAAACATGCGGAAATAATCGCCATCGAAAAAGCTTGTAAAAAAAATAAAAGCTGGCGTTTGGAAGAATGCGACCTATATGTTACTTTAGAACCTTGCCTAATGTGCACAGGTGCGATTATTAATGCTCGGATCGAAAATATCTTTTATGGTGCATCTGATTCTAAAACAGGATGCATTGAGAGTAAATATAATATTTTAGATACAAGTTTTAATCATCAGACTAAAGCAATTGGTGGAATTCTTCAAAATGAGTGTGCCAAAATGTTGCAAAATTTCTTTAAAGATCTTCGAAAAGAAAAAGCAAAACTTAAAAATACAAAACAGTGTCAAAGTGGAGAGATAGAGATTTAGCATCCTATGTTTATTTGCAAATTAAATCTATGATTTTATTTAGTAGTATACGTTTTTAACTTCTTATAGTTTATGGCTCTTTCGAGCCGTTTTTTATTGCATAGGAAAGTGCATTTTCAAAATAGCGCTCATCTAAAACGAAAAAACCTGTCCTGACAGGCTATAAATAACAAAACAAACTACTTTTTCTTAGCGTTATATATTTCAAGCGGAACTAAATAACCGCTTTTTCTTTTATGCCCGCACTTATCACAACTTAAAACAGGATAAGGATCATCACCTAAT